>JANLSI010000836.1:0-2403 GCA_031362345.1 Pseudomonadota bacterium | reverse complement strand
CCACTTCCTGGTTGAGCGGATTGTCGAGTGTGCGGCCGTCGATCTCCAGGGTGTCGTTCAACATACCGCGGTCGTCGCGATCGAGATGCACCAGATCCGCTTCGCGATTACGAAACCACACCACGCTACCCTTGGGATCCTCGACCCATAGGTCGACGTCATCGGGGCTGTTGTCTGTCCAGTTGAGCGTAATGATGTACTCGGCTTTCGGATCGATGATGCCCTTCTTCGCCAGCGGATTCATGAACATGACCGCCAGCACGAAGAAAAAGGTCAGCGCCTGTATCATCTTGAACAGGATCGCCGTGATCGGATCGAAGGGCTGCTGGAACTTCGAGCGGGAGCCGAGACGCAGAGCCATGGCGGTGATTCAGTAGCAGCTCAAGCGCGGCTGTCTAAACGCGGCAGGATTTCTACCTGCGCCAGGCGCACTGTGCATTCGAGTAATTCATCGAGACCGCGATTGAGCAGGTAGTAGGGCGCCGATAGCAAAGTCGCGGTGACCAGGCTGGTGAGCGTGGTGTTGAGCGCGATACTCATGCCATAGCTCATGTCCCGTAAGATCTGCTGCATGGACGCAGCGTCGATCACCGCTTGCTTGGAGACCGATGACAGCATCCAGATGAAGCCGATCAAGGTGCCGACGAAACCGATCTTAAGCATGAGATCGATCATGAACCAGCCGAATTCGTGTTCGCCACGCATGCGTGCGGCATAGGCTTCCAGCAGGTCGCCGCTGGCACCGGCTTCGGCGTGGGCACCGCCGGCGGTGGTGGCGCGAGTGCGCACGATGTCGTGTACGTAGGCGGTCAGGAAGCCGCGCGGCAGGGTCGCACCGGTGGCGGTCGCGATACTCGCCGCGACCAGCTGCAGCGGCTGGTCGGCGGCTGCGGACAGCGTCTGTTCAGCGCTGGTGATGTGCTTGAGCTCGCAGGATAGCAGCCACGAGCGATAGAGGGCGTGGCCGGCACCGAGCGCATACATTGCGATCAGAATGGCCGACACATAGCTGCGGTCCTTCACCAGCAACTCGCGCATGAGCCCGGTATCGACGACGACAACGATAGCGAACACGGTCAGCCCAGCCAGCAACAGCCAGGCGAGGACCAGGAAATGTTCAATCCGGCGCATGCGATGCTCCCCCTCGAGCGCGATTGGAACCTAGATCAGCAGCCGTGCTCGCGCGGCTGCGCGCGAGCACGCGGCATTGTAGACGGCGTGGGTGGTGGCGAATAGCCGGCGCGGGGCGCTTAACGCCGGCGCTTGCTGCGCAAGACCTTGCGTCGAAATGCCTGCACCACCGGCAATTCATTCAGCCACGCCGACGCATCGGCGCGCGACGCATCGACGACGCTCGCTGCGCCAACATAGCCGGCCGGGATCTGGCTCACCAGTGCTGGCGGCGAAACGCTGTGGTCCAGATAGTGATACTCATAGCCTGGCACGCACAGATCGTCATCGATGGCGACGCCCACCGTGCGCACGCCGAAGCTCATGATCTCGGTGGTGGTGGCCTGCGGCGGAATGATCCACACCTGATGCGGTGCGGCGAAGAACATGTACTGCACTTCGCGATTCACCGACACGATGCGATACCGCTGAAGATCACCGCCGTAGAGCGAACTGTCGGAGTGGCTGCACTCCAATATGCCATTGTCGAAATCAGGTTCGAAGCCACGCGCGAAACGCAGACTATGGGGGTCGCCCTGGCGCGAGAACCAGGCGATGCGCCGGCCACCGTGGATGCGATTGCGCGGATTGCTCATGGCGAGTGCGCGCGGCGCGCTGAAATCGCGATAGGGACGGATGCGCGTATCGGGCCCATTGCGTAACACCATTTCTACCGCAATGTGATCGCTGCGGCGCCGTGTCGTGCGGCGACTCAAGCTTTCGAGTGCGGTTTGCAGTTCGAGCGGCAGGTCGGTGGTTTCCTCGGCCGAGGTGATGGTCTCGTAACCGTCCTCGATGCTCACTGTTACATCACCCTTGCCAACCCAGTTCTCATGTTCCGAACGGATCACGTGCGAGGCCGAGCGCCAGATCAGCGAGACGTCTTTGTAAAAGATGCGCGCATGGAGCGTGCCGCGCTGTAGGGTCGGCGGCATGACATAGGCAACGAAGAAGCGCAGCTCCGGATTCTGCCGGACGTTCGACAGGAAGTAGCGAGTGCCGAATAATTCCAGCAGGTAACGCGGACCATAGCCGCGCGCGAGTAGCGTGTCGGGCGCATGGCGCGCGGTGCCCGCTACCCGCAGCTGCGCACCCTCGGCGCGCAGTCTATCGAAGCTGCGCCTGACCGCCGCCGGTGAAAGCGTCGCCGGCGTGACGCTGGCGACGATGGCGCGCGGGATACGTGGAACCATGGCGTGCTGCCGCTCAGGCGGCTTCGACGCGCGGCACAAA
>JANLSI010000835.1:0-11605 GCA_031362345.1 Pseudomonadota bacterium | reverse complement strand
CGCGCACGGCGAATAATTCATCCAGCGAGAAATGCAGGCCCACACCGAACATCAAGAGGATGACGCCGATCTCGGCCAACTCGCGCGACAGTTCCAGATTGGCGACGAAACCCGGCGAGGCCGGCCCAAGCAGGAAGCCCGCGACCATATAACCGACCAGCACCGGCAGACGCAGGCGCGCGGCGACGAACCCCAACACCAGCGATAGTCCCAGACTAGCGGCAATGGTAACGATCAGTGAGGGTTGGTCGTGCATGGCTGGCCGGCGCTCGCCGCAAGGTTCGTGGTCAATTGTGACCAATTGCGTGTTGCACGAGTACCGACGCGCGTGATGGCGGCATCGTTGCGTGACTTGCTAGCATGGGCACCCTTGTCGCGATGGAGTCGCACCATGTTGCCTGTCTGGCGTCGAATACTGTGTTTGGTCATCTGTCTGTTCGCACTGGTCGGCTGTTCGGAAGATCAGCAAAACAAACTCTCGCGTGTCGGCGTGTCGTGGCTGGACGGCGATTACCGCGTGACCTATGCCGATGGCCAGCAGGTCAAGAGCTGGGAAGTGCGCGACGGCAAAGTCACCAGCGAGCCGCAAAAGGGCTATTACTACTTCTGGGCTGTGATCGACGGCAAGAAGGCCTATGTACAGACCCCGATCGAGCGTACCTATATCGAGGAAATGCCTTGAATAGCCGCTGTTGCGTCGAGTGAGTGACGCCCCGCCCGGCGCCGGTGTCAGCGCAGTCGCACCTCGTGATCGGACTCGCCCTTGCGCACTTCGACGATGGCATCCAGCGCCTTGACCATCTCAGCGAAGCTGGCGTGGCCGTAATCCTTGGGCGCGAAGGTTGAGTCGAGGCGCTTGATCATGTGCCATATGGAACCCTTGTTGACCCAGGATTCGCCTTTGGTTTCGGCCAACAGGCGCACCGCGCGACGCATCATGTCGGCGGCCGGGTCGGGGGCCGGCACTAGCGCCTCGGTCTGGCCAGGCGCACTCACCACTTCCACCACCGTCTCTTCGACTAGATTCTCGTAGTACCGAAATTCGTGGCAGCTCTTAGCCCAGTGCCGATTGGTGGCGCGGCGCGTGCCAACCCCGACCAGGGTGCGGCCGGCAGCCTTGATCTTCTGCGCAACGGGCATGAAGTCGCTATCGCCGCCGACGATGATGAGCGTGCCGATGTGGCCGAAGCGCGCGAGGTCCTCCGTGGCGTCCAGACACAGTTTGATGTCGGCGCCGTTCTTGGCCGACGCGCCGGGCGGAAAGAGTTGAATCAGCTCGACCGCGCACTGCAAGAGCGCATCACGATAGCGCCCGAAGTACTGCCAGTTGCAATAGGCGCGATTGATGGCGATGGGCCCGAAAGAGGCGCCGAGTTCGACTATGGCCTGGATGTCGACCAGCGGCTCCTGCACCTTGAAGCGGTTGTCGGGCTTGCCGTAAGTGCCTTCACCGAACTTCTCCTCGACCAAGCCGGCATGCAGGTTCTCGAAGTCCCAGTAGATAGCGACCGAGCGCAGCTCGTCATTGCGTGTATAGCTCAATATCTGATTCCTTGTCGGCGGGATATGAGGTAGCGCCCGCATCCCGTCAAGATATGCATCCCGATCATGCCCCAAGCTAAGAGACGACCTCCGCTCAACATCACGACCTCACCTGCCAGGATTTGCGCTGGCGCCATCATGCGTGCAGTCGAGCGACAACGGCAAGCGCGCGCAACGCGTCTTTCAATCACCGCGCACGGTGGTTAAGATTCTGCGGCGCCGGCGCGGGCCATGGTGACACGCGCGGCGCGGGGAGATTCACTCGATGACAAACATGCCCGCTGTTCCGCGCCACGATCAGATCACGGCGGCCTGGCTGAGTGCCGCGCTGCAAGGCAAGGGTATCGATGCGACGGTTGCCGATTTCGGCATCGAAGTCGTTGGCACCGGCCAACTCGGCGAGACCAGACGTTTTCTGTTGCACTACCAGGGCACGCCGCCTGCCCATGCGCCGCGCACCCTGGTCGGCAAATTTCCGTCCGACAACGCGGTCGCCGCTGCCACCGGCCGCGACCTCGGCTTCTATCGATCGGAGGTGATGTTCTATCGCGAACTCGCCCATCGCGCCGTGATCCATACCCCCCAGGTCTATGTCTCCGAACTCGATGCCGACAGTGGCAATTTTGTGCTGCTGCTGGAAGACATGGCACCGGCGCGGGCTGGCGATCACATGGCCGGCTGCACGGTTGACGACGCGTACAAGGCCCTGCACGAGGCCGCCATGTTGCATGCCGCGTTCTGGAATGACACCGAGCTCGAGCGCCAGCCGTGGCTGTATGTGCCGCCCGGCGCGCAGGGTTTCTACACCACGGAGCTACTCGAATCCTCGTGGGATTACTTCGTCGCGAACTATGCCGCGCAGATGGACCCGCGGGTGATGAAAGTATGCGACAAATTCGTCCGCTGCCACGCCGCGTGGAATGCACCGCGCTCGGCACCGAAGTGCTTTTCCCATAACGATTTCCGCGTCGATAACATGTTGTTCGGGGCGCAGCGCATCTGCGTGGTCGACTGGCAGACCAGCGCCTATCTCGGCACCGGCATGGATGTCGCCTATTTCCTCGGCAGCGCCTTCGATCGCGATACACGTAGGGCGGTCGAGCGCGATCTACTCAAGGAATACCTCGTCGAGCTACATAGTCGCGGTGTAAAAGATTACGATTTTGAACACCTGATGGCCGACTATCGGCACTACAGTTTCGCGGTGCTGGTGGTCGCCATCGCCGCCACCGTGATCGTCAAGAAAACCGAGCGAGGTGATCGACTGTTCATGAAAATGGTCACCGATGGTGCCTATCAGGCCATCGACAACGACGCCGTCGACGCCCTGCCGTCCTGATCAACCCTCAGCAAGGAATCACCATGCGCCTGGCCAAACAACACATCGATATCGGCATGTTCACCAACGACATCGCTGCCCATCGAAAATTCTGGGGCGAGAGTTGTGGCTTGCGTCTCGATCATGAACTCGATTTCGGCAACGGCATGGTGCAGCATCGCTACGATGCCCACGATTCAGTAATCAAGGTCAATCACTACCCGACGCCCTTCGCGCCGGCCAAACCGACTGGCTTCGTCGGCCTGACCATTGCGCGTGCCGATCAACCGCCGTGGGAAGGCCGCAATCCCGGCGGCGAAACGGTGCGTCTGGTGCCGCCCGGCACCGACGGCGTGGTAGGCATAGGCATCACGCTCAGCACACCCGATCCGGAACGCATGATGCATTTCTATACCCATGCGCTCGAGTTCGAGCGCGTCGCACCACGCGTTGCTCGCTGCGGCGACAGTCTTTTGTTCGTCGTCGAAGGTCCAGGTGGCAGCGCAATGGAGACCTTCATCGGTCCCAACTTCCGTTATCTGACTGTGCAGATCTTCGATGCCGACGTGGAATGCGCGGCCATCGTCAACCGCGGCGGCAAACTGGTACAAGCGTGTGTCACTTTCCCCAAGCTTGCGCGCTATGGTTTCGTCGCTGATCCGGACGGCAACTGGATCGAGATCTCGGCGCGCGCATCGCTGACCGGCATCATGCCACGCGAGGATTGAGCCCCATCGCCCATGCCGCCGCATGATAGCGCGCGACGGAGTTCACACACGCGGCCCTGCGCACCGGACAATAGCTGACGGCATTCACACTCTCCGCCCGCCGTGCTGTTTTCCCCAGGACCTTAAGCAGATAGTGCGCGCTCGTCGTCAAGCACGGCTTGGCCCGGTCGCAGCATCCATCGAGAGAAAGTGTGGAGAGATCTAAATGGTAAACAAGACTAAATTGGGTTTGGCCCTGAGTATCGCCCTTGCCGTGGCTGGCAATGCCGGCGGCGTCATGGCCGAGGGCAAGAGCAAAGCCAAAAACGAAGACCGGCACGGCAATGGCGCGGCCGCCTGCAAGCAGGTCGCCACCGCACTGGCCACCACGACAGGTGGCATCCATGCCGCGCTGAAGACGGCACTGACTGCGGCGGTCACAGCCGAAGGCTCGGGCCTCAACCTCAACATGTGGGCGACGCTGGTCAATCGCGATGGCGTGGTCTGCGCGGTGGCCTTCTCCGGTGCGAACCGTAACTCGCAATGGCCGGGCAGCCGCGCAATCTCGGCGCAGAAAGCGAATACCGCCAATGCTTTCAGCCTCGACACCCTGGCGCTCTCGACCGCCAACCTGTATTCCGCAGTGCAGCCCGGCGGCAGCCTCTTCGGCCTACAGGAAAGCAACCCGGTCGCCACCGACGTGGTTTACCAGGGCCCGGTCGCCAGCTTTGGTAAAAAGAACGATCCGATGGTCGGCGAACGTCCGGGCGGCGTGAACGTATTCGGCGGTGGGCTGGGTCTCTACAACGCCGACCATAAGCTGATTGGCGGCATCGGTGTGAGCGGCGACACGTCCTGCGCTGATCACAACATCGCCTGGCGCGTGCGCAACACCCTCGAACTCGACAATCTGGCCGGTGTCGGTGGTGTCGGTCCGGCGCTCACCCACGCCGACGGCATCGTGTTCGATATCGAAACCGGTGTCAGCGGCGGCGGCTTCGGTCACCCGACCTGCATCAAGAGCGACAACGTCAACGCCGTTGCCACCAATGGCGACAGCCAGGCCTACGCGGCGACCCTGCCGGCGGTCGATCACTAGGGAGCCGTCGCGGCCCGAGCACGCGCAGCGTGCTTGGGTCGCGGCGTTTCGACCTTCGCAGCCTAGCGCGTTCCGCGTTTGCCGCGTGCGCCCCCAAGCTTGCACCGCGCAGGCGCCCCGTTGGGACATCCTCTGCTTGCCTCTCCGCTGTTCATGCGCCGATTTATTTTCCAAGCGCCGCCCTCTATCCTTGAACGTGAGACGGGATTTTTCTAAAACGACGCCGGGAGGGCGTAGCGTGCTGAACCATTCAATGCGACGCTGCTGCTGGCCACGTTCATGACCACGCCCGGCTATCTGCCGCTCAAATTTCTCGCCGCTGGGGTGGTGTCAGGACTTTTGTGCTGGCTCGGTGGCCTGCTCGCGCCGCAAAACTCGATCCTCATTAAGATTTTCCCCGGTCTCATTTTCGGCGCCGTGTTATACGCCGTCGGACGCCACGCCGCGCTCGCGCCGCCACGCCGGCACGGCCTGACCTTGGCCATCCTGGTGGCCGTGAGCATCGCCGCCTGGCGTGTGGCAGTCGACGTCGGTTATATGCACGGACAGCCATGGCCAATGCTCGCCGCCGGTGCGCTCGGTGCCCTGGTGCTAGCGCTGGGACTGGTATGGGCCTGGGGTTGGCGACGCGGCATGACGCGCTCGATTTGCGCAATTGTCGGGACTGGCGCATTGGTCGCGCAGGCCGTGCAATGGTGGTGGGACGCCTATCCTGCCATGGACGAGGTGATCGAGGTCAGCGTGTTGTTCGTCGGCTGGCAGGCGCTGGTCATGCTGGCCATCGCGCTCAGTGCGCCGACGGCCTTGCGCGGGAGTCATTGAAGACCGAGCATCGCACTACGGCTCAGCCGCGCAGGGGACGACAACCCCATGCCGACAATACCGGCCCAGCGCCCGTTAACTACTCACTCACTGCAATCTTGGTAGCTGCGAAATCCTCACCGCCATCGCGCCGTCAGTGGCTGCGCCTGCTATCGCATTTAGCGCTGTTCGGCCTGCTGGTCAACCTGCTCGGCTGTGGCTTGTTCGACTCCCGCGATAGGCCCGAACCGCAACCCGAAATTGCGCCCCTCATCGCCCCCGTGCCCGCCCCGCAGCTGGCCGACGACAGCACACTGTTGCGCGGCCGTCTCTATCAGCACTACAAGCTCTGGAAGGGAACGCCCTATCGGATGGGCGGAATGACCACACGCGGCATCGATTGCTCGGGCTTCGTGCTCATCACCTTCAAGGCCTTGCTCGATGTGCGTCTGCCGCGCACCGTTGACGAACAGGCAACACTCGGGCGTGGCATCGCCCCAGCCGAATTGCGTAGTGGTGACCTGGTGTTCTTCCAGACCGGCGCAACGCTGCGCCACGTCGGTATTTATCTTGAGCGAGGCCGCTTCATGCATGCCTCGACACGAGGCGGTGTGATGATCTCATTGCTGGCCGACGGCTATTGGCGCCAACGCTTCTGGCAGGCGCGCCGCATTCGCACACCGCAGATCGCGCGCGCTGTAAAACGCGGGTCAGCAAGCCCGTCGCCGAGCGGTAAATAGTCGAGTGCAACCGGGTCTCGACCGGCGCGTGCCTAACGCACGAAGGCGTTCATCGCGTCCCAGGGTTTTGATGTCACTCATTTGTAGGTGACAATTCTGAAGTAACGATCTTCTAGACTCTTGCGTGCGTCATAGCACTAACACTAGATGAATTTCGTGCCATTCTTAGCGCCGTCCAGCGTCCCTTCGCTCGACATCGGCGCCGCGTGAGCCACCCGTGTTCCGCACCTACGTGCGGCGATCGCGGGCGCCAGTATCATCGGTTTTCGTTGAAAAGGATGGACACAATGGCCACCAGCAAGCTCCTTTTCGCCTTGCTCATCGCAGCTAGTCAGCTGTTTACGCCGGTGTACGCCAAGATCAGCGACCTGCCGGTATTCAACATCTGGCTCTCGCAATGGAGCCCGCTTGGCGGCCAGACACGTGCCGAGCGACTGCCCTGCCTGCGCGCCGCCAAAGACGCTTGTAGCCATGGGTTTTCACCCTCGGTCAACGGTGCAGCCAACGCTCTACGGGCTGGCTCGGTCGATCCTTTTGCGCGCCCCAGCCACACCGTGCGCACGACTAAGCGTCATGTGGTCTACAACAATACTGCGCGCATCAAATTCACCGCACGGCAAATACCCTTCGCCTCATCCAACGCCGGCGCCGTCGCGAGACTGCGGCCCACCCTGCTACTGAGCGACAACGGTCGTCGTATGCTGGATGTCAATCTCGATCAGCCTGGCATGGTGCAACCCACGGCGGTCGAAACGCTGGCCGACTACATCGCAGCGGTCGATCCCAATCCACTGTCGAACACGAATCTGTTGACCGACGCTACCAGCGGCCTGGGCGACAGCGCCTATCTGTCGCTCTACGCTTTCGACGATGGCGATGCCGCGAGTGGCGGCGAAACAGCCGGCGGCGTTCAGGAAATCACCAGCCTGCTGGACGCGAGGTCGACACTCGCAGCGGCCACCAGCGTTCCCGAACCCGGCACCTGCCTGCTGCTCGGCGTGGGTCTGCTGGCGTTGCGCGGGCGTCTGAAGCTGGAGCGCAGAGGCCTGCTTCCCGCGCGCGCTTGAGTCGCAGTCGAGGTCTAGCACCACGCCGATAGCGGCCGCTCACTCTGCGTCCCCGCCACCCTGGGCGCCTGACGGTCGTAATCAACCCATGACAGGCAGCACAGCCAGACATCTTCACAGGCGCGGCGCGCGCCGTCCGTGGTCGATCGTGGTGGCGCTGCTGCTCTGCGCGCTTAGCGCCAGCGCGGCGGTCGAAAGCCCTTCCGACACCAACAACGCTGTCTACGAGGATGGGCTGGCGCGCATGAATGGTGGCGACGACAGCGGCGCTATCGTGAAATTTCAACAGGTCGTAAGACAAGATCCGAAGCACCTGCCGGCGCGCGTCGCGCTCGGCACGGCGCGCCTGAAAATGGGTGACCCCGCCGGTGCCGAAAAGGAATTGCGGCTCGCGCTTACTCTCGGCGGGTCCAACCAACAGATCTTTCCGCTGCTCGGCAACGCACTGCTCGCCCAACGTAAATACACACTGCTGTTGGAAATCATCAAGCGTCCGGCGGCGCCCGCTGCCAGCGTTTTCGAGATCTCAGTCTTGCGCGGGCGCGCCTATTTCGAGCTAGGCCAGCGCGAGGCTGCAGAACTCGAATTCCAACAGGCCGCGTCGACCGCCCCCGAGCGCAGCGAACCGCTGCTCGGCCGCGCCCTCGTCGCCACCGCTCAAAGCCGCTTCGATGCAGCGCAGGCGCTGGTCGAACAGGCCTTGCGGCTCGCGCCGCACAATACCGAAGCGTGGTTCCGCAAAGGTGAAATTTTGCGTGAACGTGGTGACGATGCCGGCGCGCTAGGCGCTTACCAAGAAGCGTTGAAGATTGATCCGAACGCGCTGCGCGTGCGTCTCGCGCGCGCCGGCGTGAACCTCAACCAGGGGCAACGGGACGCTGCGCTCGCCGACGTCGAATTCGTCGCACAGCGCAATCCGCGCGATCTGAGCGCCGCCTTCCTGCGCTGGCAGATCTACGAGCGGGCGGGCGATGCGGGCGCTAAAGACGCCCTTGCCGATGTCAGCGGCAAGCTCAGTCAGTACGCCGACGAAACCCTGGCGAGTGAACCGCTGCTGCTGCGCATCGCAGCGCTGGTGCACTATGCCCGTCACGATCTGGTGCGCGCTGAAGAATATCTCGGGCGTTATGTCGAACTGCGCCACAACGACACGCCGATGCAAGGTCTGCATGGCGAAGTATTGCTGGCATTAGGCGATGCCAAGGGTGCTGTCGGGATCTTGAATCCGCTCTATCGCCAAAATCCGGACAAGCTCGATGTCATGCAGTCGCTCGGTCAGGCCTATCTGCAACTCGGGCGTTACAGCGAAGCGGAAGCGATCTTCGCGCACGCCCAGACTTTAGCGCCGGAGAGCGGTGCGGTGGTCACCAATCTCGCGCTGGCGCGCCTTGGACTGGGTAGCGTCGATGGTGCACAGACCGGTCTCGTGGATGCCATCGCGGCGGATCAGGGCGAGCGCGGCGCGCAGATGCTGCTCACGGTGTTGCAGTTCAAGGCCGGCGAGCGCGCCCGCGCGCTGGCCACCATCGAGTCTCTGGCGGCGCACGACGGGCAGGACTATCGCGTACTCAATCTGCTTGGCGTAATGCGCGCCGCTAACGATGACGACGCGGGTGCGCGGCGTGCTTTTGCACAGGCCATGCAGATCATGCCCGACTACACGCCGCCGGCTTACAACCTCGCACGCCTGGAACTCGCGGCGGGCGACGTCGCGGCTGCGCGCGCGCGCCTCGCAGCGCTGGTCGCGCGCAACCCACGCGCGACATCAGCCTTGATGGCGCTCGCCGATATCGCCCTCATCGGTGGCGCGCGCGAGGACGCGATAAATTGGTTGGAGCAGGCCGTCGCGGCGCAGCCGGAGGCCGTCGATGCGGCAGCCCAGTTGGTGGCCTTGCGTCTTACGCTCGGCCAGGCTGCGCAGGCACTGACGAGCGCCGAGCGCATGGTGGAACGTCATCCCGAAAATGCGCTCGCGGTCGAGTCACTGGCGCTGGCCAAGGTCGCCAGTCATCAGACCGACCATGCCCGGCGCCTATTCCGCGACGCCGCCCGCTACGCCGGCTTTGACGGTCCCCAACTGATGCGTATCGCCATGCGGCAGGCCGAACTCGAGGACTACCCCGAGGCGCGCCGCACGCTACAGAAGGCGCTCAACTCTGCGGCCTCCGAGCAGGCCGCCGACGCGCTCATCCGCCTGGAGATCAAGCTCGGTGAGTATGCCGTCGCTGGCGATCGCATCGCGGCGCTGCGCACGGACGACATCAGCAACGCCCGCGCCGACATCATGACCGGCGAACTCGAAATTCAACGGGGCAACGCGGCGGCGGCGATCAAGGCCTATCGCTCAGCGCAGTCAGCAGCGCCGAGCACAGTGGCGGCACTGGGCCTGGCCGATGCCATGCTTGCTAATGGCGACGTAGCGGGCGCCACGCAAACACTGGAGCACTGGACCACCATCCATGTCGATGATGAGGATGCGTTGCACGCACTGGCGCTGCTCTACATCCGTATGCAGCGGCTGCCCGAAGCCCAGGCTCTGCACGAGCGACTGCTGGTGAGCACACCCGATGATGCGACCCTGCTGGCGAACCTCGCCCGCCTCTATCAGCTTGGCGGTGACCAGCGCGCGCGCGCCGTGGCGGAGCGCGCATTCAAGGCGGCGCCCGACTCGCCCCTGACGCTCGACACTCTGGGCTGGATTCTGGTCACCGCAGGCCAGGCCAAGGACGGCCTTGAACTGCTGCGCAACGCGCTTTCGCGCGACAGCAATGCCCTGACCCGTTATCACCTGGCGCAAGCCTTGAGCGAACTCGGTCGCGGTGGCGAAGCGCGCACCGAGCTGCGCAAAATCCTGAAGCTGGGTCAACCACCGGCACTGATGACCGACGTGCAACGCTATTACGACGCGCTGCCCGCCGAATAGTCCTGGACAATAGTTCCGCGCGAAAAATACAGAACAAGGTTGCGGCCCGCTGAGCATGAACCTCGAATCGATTTATTTCCTGAGCCAGATTGTCGCCGCCGTCGCGATTGTCAGTTCGTTGTTATTCGTCGGTGTACAGATGCGTCAGGCCGACAAGACCCAACGCGCGCTGATGCATCAGGCCACTATTCAACGCACCATCGAACTCAACCAACGTTTGACCGACGCGCATATTCTCGCCCTGATATTGAAAGCCCGCGACCCGCACTCGTCATGGAGTGCCGCCGAGATCTGGCAGATGCGTGCCATCATTCGCGTGCTGGTGCTGCATGTCGCCGACATGCAATGGCAACGCCGCGCCGGACTGCTCGATGACAGCGCCTTCGACAGCGTAATCACCGTCACCCAGGGCATCTTCTCCCTGCCCGGCGTACGTATCTGCTGGCAGATGCTCCTACCGCGCATTACGGCGGCCGATCGCGCGCTGGTCGAGGCCTTATTGCTGAAGGATGTGCCGGTTTCCTCGCAGACCGATCTCAGCGCGACCTGGAATACGCTCGCCGCGCAGATGTTTCCCGTCGCCGGCTTATAGCACCATTTGACAGAACGTCCCGGCGGACGCAGTTTGTCATCTACGGGGCAGGTCTTCGGGCTGACACCAGCCGCCCGCCGCGCGGACACAGACCAGTCGTGATTTTTCGTAACCGGGGAGCCGCACACATGCATATCCGCAAGTTCGATTTCGACTACAGCAGGCGCTATTTCATGGACAAGACCGCGCGCGGCATTGGCGGCGCCGGTGTACTGAGTTCGCTGTGGGGCGAGATCTGCGCAGCCGGCGACACCGCCCGTGCCTATCCCGAAGAACTGCTCAGCATCGAGGCTTATACCAAGGGCCAGGTCAAACCCGGCGATGTCATGAACGCCGACAACATCGATCTGGTGCAGGATCTGGTTGATCCCATCCTCTTCCAGGAGGTCAAACAGGACCAGCGCACCTTCACCATTCAGGCATCGGAACACGACGCCACCACGCTCTTTCCGCCCTACTTCCTCGACGCCACGATGCGCAACCAGGGCCAGGCCAAGTTTGGTGATGACGGTAACGTCTACACCCAGGACGGCAAACCGTGGATAGGCGGCCTGCCCTTCCCCGACGTACAAAACGGTTTTGAGGCGATAGCCAACATTACCTTGAGTTGGGGCCGCCACGACAAGGCGCTCTATCCGATCCCGGCGGTGACAGTCGATCGCGACGGCCATGACCGCTTCGAATACGACTGGGTATGGGGTGAGCAGCAATGCGCAGGGCTCGTGCACCCTGATGCCGGGGGCCCCTATCTGACCGGCCACGAAGATCTCACTCGAATGCAGGTGATCTGGTTCACCTACACGCCGGAGATGAAGG
>JANLSI010000806.1:0-1560 GCA_031362345.1 Pseudomonadota bacterium | reverse complement strand
ACTATCCGGCGCGTAATGGTCGCGAAGACGCCTTTGTGCTGAGCCTGCCCTTGGTGCCCAAGCACGCGCCTGCGTGAGTTGAACAGGCCTGGCTTAGTCGCTAGCCTAGGGCCTTCGATAACAACAACACTAGGTTTTCATCGCGCATGAAACGCACTGCTTTGTCCCTATCCTTGATCGGCGCTAGCTGCGCCGCCCTGCTGGCCGCGACCCCGGTGGCGGCCTTCGATCTTTCCCCCAGCGCCATCACGATTGAAGGTGGCCTGAGCGAAGATCACATCGACGCCGAGCGCTACGGTGCCAATCTGCGTTGGGATCTGCCGCTGCAATGGTTTGAGGTCGGCGACTGGCACATGGTCAGCCTCATCGAATTCGGCATCAATGTGTGGGACAGCGCCAAGGGCAGGACGGGCGAGGACAGTCTGGTCGATTTCGGCTTGACGCCGGTGTTGCGCTACCAGATGACACCCAAGCGCGGCTTCGCGCCCTTCGTCGAGGGCGGCGTGGGCATCCATCTGCATACCCAGAACGGGCTGAACGACAAGGACTTCGACATCCCCTTCGCCTTCGGCAGCCACGTCGGCCTCGGTGCGCGCTTCGGGCTTAACGGCGCTTACGAACTGATGTATCGCTACCAACATCAATCCAATGCCAGCCTCGGCGACAGCAACCCGGGCATCAATTTCCACGTGCTGTCACTGGGTATGCATTTCTGACCGTGCGCGCATCGCGCGCGCCGGCCACTGGGGCACGCGCTTTTCGGTAAACTGTCGCGATGAACTGGCCCACCCTCGAACATTTCGTCGGCAATACGCCCTTGGTGCGCCTGCAAAGGCTGCCCGGTGTTACCAGCAATGTGATTCTGGCCAAGCTTGAGGGCAATAACCCCGCCGGCTCGGTCAAGGATCGACCTGCGCTCAGCATGATCAAGCATGCCGAGGCACGCGGCGACATCAAGCCCGGCGACACCCTCATCGAAGCGACCAGCGGCAACACCGGCATCGCGCTGGCGATGGTGGCGGCCATGGCTGGCTACCGCATGATCCTCATCATGCCCGACAACATGACCGCCGAGCGGCGTGCGACCATGAAGGCCTATGGTGCCGAACTGGTGTTGGTCTCCGAGCAAGCGGGCATGGAGGCGGCGCGCGATCTGGCGACAGCGATGGAGGCGCGTGGCGAGGGCCGCGTGCTCGATCAATTTGCCAATCACGACAATCCGCTCGCCCACTATGGCAGCACCGGCCCCGAGATCTGGAACGATACTGAGGGCCGCATCACCCACTTCATCGCGACCATGGGGACTACCGGCACCATCATGGGCACCTCGCAGTATCTGAAATCCCACAACCCGGACATCCAGATCATTGGCGTGCAGCCCGGCGACGGCGCACGCATTCCCGGTATCCGGCTGGGTCACATCGATAATGCGATCAACTCGCGCGGGATCGTAAATTTTGGGCAGGTAGGCTTGTGACCAGCGGCGGATACCGGGAATGCGTGCGCCGTCGCCGGGCTGCACGCCAATGATCTGGATGTCCGGGTTGTGGGATTTCAGAT
>JANLSI010000763.1:0-1823 GCA_031362345.1 Pseudomonadota bacterium | reverse complement strand
GCGTCGGCAAGCCCGAGTTTAGCCGCGATGGCGCGACCGACATCGCTGCTCAAACTGGCAAAGGCTTGGGCGTGCTGGTCGTGCTCCTGCCAGATGAAGCGTTCCTTCATCGACACCGTGGCATTGCGCCACGGCTCGCTGGAGCCATGGCACAGACTGGAACCGCAGGTCTCGACACCGAGAAAGCGCGCATCACTGTCAACCGGCAGGCTCGGCAAGCGCTCACCGGCCCGCACCGGCAGGGCCGCCAGCAGCACCAGCAGGGCGAATGCGCCGCACTCGCGGGCTGGCCGTCCTGGCGCGCTTTTCTCAGCGCTCATGCTCAAAATTTAAAGCGCAACTCGGCACGGATGCCGGCCAGATCTTGTTCGTGTTCGCGTAAGCCATAGATGGCATCGGTGCGGAAAATCCATTGTTTAGATAGCGGCCGCTGATAGCGGGCACCGAAGGCCCCCTGGTGGCCCTTGGCGACACGTCCCACTTCGTTGTCACGGCCCAGGGGATTCAAAGCCGCCACTTCAAACACCACTTGTTGATTGAGCGCGAACAGATATTCGATGCCCAGTGCGCCACCATAGGTATCGTTGGCGGTATCGTCGAGTTTGGGGAAGCCAGTTAGACCATCGGTCTCGAAATTGATGCCGGTATTCTTCAACACCCCACCGGCGCCGAAATCACGCGCCAGTGATTGCGGCTTCTTCGAGCCGACGAAGAAGTTTGCATAGGGCACCAAGGTCAGCGGCTTGTGCGAGATCCAGGAATTCTCCATCAGTAACAGCCAGCCATCGGCGGTCTTATCAAAACCCGGACCGGGATCCTGGCTGAAGTTGTAGATCACGCGCAGCGAGTTCGAGACCTTGCCGAACCAGCGGCGAGTCACCGCCGCGGTCAGGTTGTGATAACTGAAATCGGCGCCGAAGGCGTTGCGTGTGTCATCGGTATAACCATAGCCGGCCTCGATATACATGCCGCGGGTCTCGATGAAGATCGCCGTGCCATAGATGTTCGCGCCGTGATCATCCGGTGCTTTGCCCTTCAGTTGCGATCGGCTTGTAACGCGATCGGCGCCGCCGAAAAAGGTGATATCCATGTTCGAGATATCGAGCAGGCGGCTGTTCAGCGCCGGGATGGTGATCGCGCCACCGAGGATCGCATCGTCCATCCAGATGCCGTTCTGCAACACCATCGGCGTCAGGCCGAAAGCAATCGGAATGTCATAAAGGTTGTATTCGTCGCTGATACCGGCGGCGATTTGGCCGAGATCACCTTCGAAGAACAGGGTCTCGGGCGTGGCATCGAGCAGGATTTCGTGATCGCCGAAGCGGTCGCGCTGATTGCCGCCAAACTCGACCCGCGTGACGCGTGCAAACTTGGTCCGATCAAGTGGACGCACAAACATGTGAATGCGCTCGGTCGCGGTCAGGCGCAAATCCAGATCAAGATTCAAGCGCGCCGCCATATTGGCGGTATCGACCTTGCCGTTATCGTTATAGCCCGTGCCGAGACGGAAGTCGCCATAGGCCAGCAGTTCAGGGCGCGCCGGGTTCTTGTCGCCGAAAATGGTGATGCCATTACCGATCGGCCCGGCCTGGTACATCGGATAACCCCATTCGATCGGCGGTCGCGGGCCGGGCACGGCGTGCTTGTTGCCGTAAATGGCAAGCTGCGCTTCGACGTCATAAGGCTTGTCGGCATAGCTCGGATCGGGACCGAACAATTCGTGGGAGACTTCCGCCGCCTTGGCCTGCGGCGACATTTCGCGCGGCGCGGCCTGCTTGCTATGGGCGCCGTGGGTCTTGCCATCGGCGGGTTCGGCGACGCTA
>JANLSI010000758.1:0-2311 GCA_031362345.1 Pseudomonadota bacterium | reverse complement strand
CCCCAATCAGCAAGGAGCTTATGCAGGCTGGCTGGTAAAGGCGCTCCGAAAGAAGCACGCGATACATGAAGCTTCAGATGGGCGCTTTGAATCTGCACCTGGGCGGGTAACATTCCAGCCAGATCAAACTTGAGTAGCCCTCGCCGAGTGCCACCGCCGCCCGCTTTGCCGATAAAGTCCAAACTCGGTCACTCGGGCGGCGCCATCGAGAGCGCTCAAATAGAGGAATACATTCGCCCGCCAATACTAGCGGTCCATTCCTGCAATTTGCCGTCATAGGGAAGATCACATACGCTGCCCCGAGCTTGTTGAAGAGTGATGGCAGCGATGCGTATCGGGCTTTGTCTTCGGGGTTTCACGCAAATTCGGCAGGTGCTCGAAGAACTGCTGCCGCACGATGAGATCGTAGAGTGTGATAGTCGGGACATCCTTGAACGTGCCGCTGATTGCGTTGTATTGGTGCCGATCGTTACGCCCTTACCTGCCGAGGTCCTGCGCTATCGCAGCCTAAAGCTGGTACAGCAGTACGGCGTCGGCTTAGACGTGGTTGATATCGAAGCAGCAACCCAAGCGGGCGTACTGGTGGCCAACGTGCCTAGTGTGGGCACGGGCAATGCGGAGTCGGTAGCGGAGTTGGCCGTTGCGCATATGCTGATGCTGTCGCGGAACCTGCCGCTCGCTTTGCAACGATTCCGTGAACAACGCTTCAGTTCGCCGCTCGGTGAATGTCTGTGGCGTAGTACGGTGGTCATCCTCGGCTATGGCGGAATCGGCGAAGAGATAGCGCGGCGGCTGGCGGGATTTGGCGTGCGTATCATCGCGATTTCACGTCATGGACCGGCCGGATCACGCGCGCGCGATCCGGCGGTTAGGGTCGATCTTCACGTCCCACAGACGCAGATGCTAGCCGTGCTCGGTGAGGCAGATTTTCTGGTCGTGGCGGCGCCGGCGGCGCCGGAGAATATTGGCCTGGTCGATGCGACAGTCTTGGCGCAACTGCGCCCTGGAACGTTCATTGTCAACATCGCACGCGGCCCTGTGATCGATTACCAAGCTTTGCTGGCAGCCCTACGCGAAGGACGGCTGGCGGGCGCCGGGCTGGACGTCTTCTGGCAAGAACCGTTCGATCCGAACGACCCGCTGTTGAGCGAGAACGTGATTGCGACGCCCCATATAGGCGGCGCCACTGCGCGCAGCCTACGCGGTATCGGCGCGGCCGTGGCGCGCAACATCGACGCACTGCGGCACAATCAAATACCCGCCTGCTGCGTCAACCCGCAAGCAAAGCAGGTTCGTGATCAAGACGAGCTTGCGGGCTAGCGTTCGCAGTTTCCCGGTGGCAAACATCCTTGGCGCGATAGTCGAGTTAAATTCGGCGACAGACGACCGCCGGTCGCTGCGATCGTTCCTTTTGACGGCGTTCTAAATCGGTTATAGCAAGGCTCGATTTCTTCGGAAAGAGCGGTTATCGACCTTGCCGGTGGTAGATCCATTACTCTCAAGGAGTACTCGATGGAGGGGATAATCCAACTGAGCGCAATGGCGCTCGCACTGTCGATCAGCAGCGCGGCGATCGCGCAGACGCCAGAGCAGCTGCTGATGATGTCCGACCTCGAGAAGGTGTAAGCCGCGCAATAGCGCTGCTTTCCCCGCGAGCGTTGTGAACCAGCGCGGTCAGACAATTCGAGAACGTCCCGAATTAGATGCGCCGCGCACACTCACCCACTGCTAAGGACCCTGGTCAAAATTATCTCTACATTCGGCTGTCCCTGAGCGGCTGCCGCTGCGTTGCAATTCTTGGCAATAGCCCCGCTATTGCCCGCGAACCGCGCCTTGCTGCATCCACTCAGGTACACCCTCGGTGTTGACGAGATAATTCTGACCAGGGTCCTAAGGTACCGCTTGTCGTTACCAGCGCAGCAAACGCGGCCCGAGCAGTGCGCCGAGTACGGTCGGGAGCGCAATCCCGAACACATACCAGATAGCCAAAAAGGGCGCGGCCATTTCAGGACAGTGCAAGGAATAGACCAGCGCTGCCGTCGCGCCGGACAACAATCCGGCGCTGGCGCCGGCCAGGCGCAGCCGGGTCGGCGCGAGCCCGGCCAGCGCCCACATGCTGCCGACGAAAACGGGCACGGCGAGCATGGCTATCAACAACGGGCACACCGTCCAGGTCGCGCCGAACAGCAGGGCTAAACGCTGACTCGGGGCGGTGGTCGCCAAGGTCACGATCGCCAGCAGCCATAGGGCCACGATCGGTATTGCGATGGCGCCTGGCGTACGGCCGACGGGCATGCCTGGTCGCGATAGA
>JANLSI010000743.1:0-1985 GCA_031362345.1 Pseudomonadota bacterium | reverse complement strand
CCGAGCTCGTGCAGCTGGTCGCGACAATCGTCAGCGAAGCCCCGCCCGGGCGCAGCGGTGCGCCACGGCCGTGAATGCCGTTTTCGACGACACCGCTAGTCTGAATCACCGGCCCTACCAGTCGCGCCGCTCGACCTTGGCAGTGATCAAGATCGCCGGCGCCGACGCCGCCGATTTTCTGCACGGGCAATTCAGTGGCGATGTGCGCGCGCTGCGTGCCGGCCACAACTTGTTGACCGCGTGGTGTAGTCCCAAGGGTCGCGTGTTGTTCCTGCCGCGCCTGCTGCGTGACGCGGCCGGTGAATTTTATGCGCTGCTGCCAAACGTCCAGGCAGCCGCCTTCATCAAACGCCTGCGCATGTTCATGCTGCGCGCCAAGGTCCAGATCGAGGACTGTTCTGAAAGCCACGGCGTGCTCGTGATCGATGGTGCCGTGACGGTCGATGAAATCGACCTCGTGCTCGGTATCGATGGCGAGCGGCGCTGGCTGATTGCGCCACACCAGATCATTGCAAGCGTCATGCAAACGCTCGCTGTGCCGCTGCTCGACGACAACAGTGCGCTGTTGTCCGACATTCGTCGTGGCGAGCCGGTGCTGGATACCCTACTCGCTGATCAGTTCCTGCCCCAGGAATTGAATCTCGATGTGCTGGCCGGTGTGAGCTTCAACAAAGGTTGTTATCCGGGCCAGGAGATCGTTGCACGGGTCAAATTCCGTGGCGCGGTCAAACGCCGCGCCCGGCGCTATCGCGTCGCTTCATCGACAGCACCGGCATCTGGCACTCGCATCGTCGGTGCCAACGATGCGGCCCATGGCACCGTGCTGGCGAGTGCGTACTGCGCGCCGGGTCTGTGCGAAGTATTGGCGGTGGTCGAACTCGCCGCCGGCGAACTACGCCTTGCTGGCGAGGGCCGCGCGCTGCTCAGCGCGCTGCCTCTGCCCTACGCCATCACGGGTGCCTGACAGCTGTCACGGTCGTGTGCTGCCGGAAGGCGAGCGGACGCGGGCTAGAATAATGGTCGTTCGTAACGTTCGGAGGAGTCCGTGTCGAATTTGAATCCGCGCCTGTTATTCGCGCTCACCGCAGCGGGCTGCGCCGCACTGCTGGGCTGCGGCTACTACCTGCAATTCGTCGAACACCTCGAACCCTGCCCGATGTGCATCTTCCAACGCCTGTGCTACATGGCCATCGTGGTGGTAACGCTGCTCGGTG
Organism: Pseudomonadota bacterium; assembly: GCA_031362345.1. Lineage (GTDB taxonomy): Bacteria > Pseudomonadota > Gammaproteobacteria > JADJYF01. The sequence continues at coordinate 771 of JANLSI010000743.1, read as the reverse complement.
CAGTGCACGGTCCGCAGCGGGCTGGGGTGTATGTCTACGCTGCGATGACCACCGTTGCGGCGCTGATCGGTGCCGGCATTGCCGCTCGCCAGACTTGGTTGCAGCATCTTCCGGAAGATCGAGTACCGGCGTGCGGGCCCGGTCTGGAATTCATGCTTGAACAGTTTCCCCTCGCCCAGGTCATCAAGCAGGCGCTGCGTGGCACGGGTGAATGCGCGGCTGTCGACTGGACTTTTCTTTCGCTCTCGATCGCCGAATGGTCACTGCTGTGTTTCAGCGCCGTGATCATCGTCTACTTGGTCTTCATGGGCGCGCGCGCGCGTGCCACGCCGCGAATGTTCTGAAGGCATTGTCGTTTCGCGCTCATGCACTGCTCAAGAGCTGTGCGTCTACCACTGTCAGTGCGCTCATGTTTTGCACTCGACGGACGGTCGCCGACGGCGTAAGAATATGCGCGGCGTAACGGCAGCCAAGCAGGATCGGGCCGACCGCTACGCCCTCACCCATGACGGTCAATAAACTTTTGTGGGGCTGGTATCGGCGTCCTGTAAAGTCGTCAAAAGACCGGGGCCGGCATCCTTGACAAACGCAAATTGACAATTCACAGATAACCTAAAGTGATCGCAAGTTTCCGCCACAAAGGTTTGAACCGCCTCTACGAAGACGATGACAGCAGCGGCCTGCCGCTGGCCATGACGCGCGGGATGGTGCAACGCACCGGCGTGATCCTGGCTGACCTGGATTCGGCTCGGGTGATCGGCGACATGAAGC
>JANLSI010000452.1:0-3004 GCA_031362345.1 Pseudomonadota bacterium | reverse complement strand
ATCGCCGTTCGGCGCGATCTCAATCTTGATGATCTCTGCGCCCATTTCCGCCATCAGCCGCGTCACCGTCGGCCCGGCCAGATACTGCGTGAAATCGAGTACGCGGATACCATCAAGGATCATCATGCCTATCGCTTCCATTGAGGGTGCGAGCACTTCGCACCAGACGCGCTGGGTGTCGGCAAGCACAGGCCGCGCCGCGCATCGCATTTGCCGGGTCGATATTTTAACATCGCCACTGCACGCCAAGGGCATGCGCGTATTCGGCCTCAGGCTGAACACGCATAGTCGGGAGGGCGAAGGGTCATGCCGCATATTCTCATTGAACAAATCGATGGCATCGCCGTCGTCACGCTCAATCGTCCCGCCAAGCGCAACGCTTTGTCGCCGGAAATGGTGGTCAGGCTGGCGCAATTCTGGCGTGACGCGGCCGCCGATCACAGCGTGCGTGTGGTGGTCGTGACCGGTGCCGGCGAGCAGGCCTTTTCGGCCGGCGGTGATATGGGCAGCCTGATCCCGCTCATGATGAAAACCCGCCCACCGGAGGGCGAATGGGAAACCCGCTTTGCCGCCGATCGCAAGCAGCTCCATGGCGCGTTGCTGCGTAATGCGAGCTTCTTCAAGCCGGTGATCGCGGCCATCAACGGCCATGCCCATGCCGGTGGTGCCGAGTTCGTGCTGGCGACCGATCTACGCGTGATGTCCAGTGCAGCAACCCTCGCGGTCACCGAGGTTCGTCGCGGACTGATTGCGAGCGGTGGCTCGCTGGTGCGGATCGCGCGTCAGGTCTCGTGGGCCCATGCCATGGAATTGATGTTGCTGGCAGAACCGATCGACGCCCACCAGGCGCTGGCCATGGGACTGGTCAACCGCGTGGTACCGCCTGATCAGGTGTTGGCCACGGCCCTCGATCTGGCGCGTCGTGTCTGCCTCGGTGCGCCGGTGGCGCTGGAGAAGACCAAGGAAGCGATGGTGTGTTCCAACGGCCTGCCGCTGACGGAAGCCTTTGCGGTGGAAACTCGCTGCACGAAGGAAAACGCCATGATGGACGATGCCCGCGAAGGCCCGCGCGCGTTTATGGAAAAGCGACCCGCGGTATTCCGTGGTAGAGCCGCGAAATGAGCCTGCGCGCGAACTATTCAAGGAGCCATCAATGTCAGGTTTGATGTGTGATAACGATGTCATTCAAACGGTCCTCGATCACATCAGTGCCAAGAGCACGGATCTTGGGTCGGACGTGTGGCGCGAGCCGGTAGCGAGTTACCAGGCGCAAGAGACCTTCGCCCAGGAGATGGAACTCTTCAAACGCCTGCCCATGGTCTACTGCCCCTCGGCGGCGCTGGCCGACAATGGGGCGTATGTAGCCCGCACCTTGGCGGGTGTGCCCTTGGTCGCCGTGCGCGGTAACGATGGCGTAGTGCGCGCCTTTCATAACAGCTGTCGCCATCGCGGCATGATGTTGGTGGAAGGCAGTGGCAAGGTGGGCGGCTTCATCTGCCCCTATCACGCTTGGGCCTATGGGCTGGACGGCAAGCTCAGAGGCGTGGCAGGAATTGAAGCATTTCCTGGGCTCGACACCGCTGCCCACGGATTGGTGCAAGTCCATGCGCAAGAACGCGGTGGTTTAGTTTTCGTGACCCAGAAAGAACCTATTTCGGACGGCGCGTTAGCCGACCTTCCGGATCTCATGGAGCCTGGCCAGGAGGTCTTCGAATACAGCAGTTTCACTGACGAAGCGAACTGGAAACTGCTGCTGGAAACCTCGATGGAGGGCTATCACATTAAGACCCTGCACCGCACTTCGTTCTATCCCTACGGTTTCGATAATCTCAATGTGGTGGAGACCTTTGGCGCCAATTCGCGCATCGTCTTTCCGTTTCGCCGCATCGAAAAATTGCGCGAGATACCGCGCGAGCAATGGCGTGCCGATGGCATGCTGACCTATGTCTATCAGTTGTTTCCGAACACCCGTCTGGCAACCCTGTCGAGTCACTATCTGCTGGTCATCTTGGAGCCGGTGACGCCAAGTCAGTCGCGCTGGATTATCTATCGACTGCGGCCGCCCTGCGCCAACAACGCGCCGGCAGATCTGGAAAAATCAAAGCGCGACGCGGCCTTCATCAAAGACAACGGCGTGGTCGAAGATCGCGCCGCCGCCTGTTCAATTCAGGCCGGCATGGCCGGCAATAGCAATAGCCATTTCACGTTTGGCCGTTTTGAGAAAGCCGCTGTGCATTTCCATCAGCATCTGGCGGCTCACCTCGAGAGTCTGGCGTAGCGCCGATAGCGCGGCCTTAAGCGCTGCCACTGGCCGAGCCGCGACGCTTAAGCATTGCGCCCAGGAACAGCAGGGCGCCAAGCATGAGGTTCACAGTCCCCGGCAGTGGCACTGCGGCCGTCACGGCTTCGGTCACGCGCAACACCACGCGATCATTGATGGTGTCGTAGATGACATCGAATGCGCCGCCCGCGAAACCGCTCATCAACACGCTGGTGAAGCTGCCGCTCAGTTGCCCGATGGCGTCGAGGATCACGATCTCTTCGCCTACTGTGTAGCTGCAGTTAGCGAAGCACGACAAGCCAAGGGTGCCCGCCAGCGTCGCATTGCCGCTGATCAGGAACAGGTCGTGGCTCAAGCTGTTTTCGAGTTCGACGTCGAAGCTGCCGAGCGCAGACTGTTCATAGGAGCCGTTGAGAGTCAAAGTCCCCGGCGAAGCGCCGGGCGCGACATGGCCGTTGTTCAGCAGCGTGCCGCTCACGTTGAAAGCGCCGATGCCCATGAGGGTGCCGGCATTGATGAAGTTGGCCGGCAGACTGACGGAGCCTGAACGGACGTCGATAGTGCCGGTATTGGTCAGCGCGAGCGACGACAACGAAGAATCACCCGCGCCAGCGCTCTTGACCAGTAGTCCGGTGTTGTCGAAGGCTGCCTGTCCGCCGAAGTTCCAGGTCAGAACAGCATCGGTAGCGATCTCAAAACGACCGTTATTGGTCACACGCGAAC
>JANLSI010000700.1:0-3598 GCA_031362345.1 Pseudomonadota bacterium | reverse complement strand
AGGTGTTGGCGCAATGTCGATTTTCAAAGCACTCTTTGCCACTCAAACTGCACAATCCGCAGCACTAGAAGGACAACAAGGCATGGCAGTAGTAGATCGTGTTCTGGTCGGGGAATCGCTGGTCGGTGAGGGTAACGAAGTCGCCCACATCGATTTGATCATGGGGCCGCGCGGCAGTGCCGTCGAAGCCGCTTTCTGCAATTCCATCACCAACAACAAGGACGGCTTCAGCAGTCTGCTGGCGGTGGTCGCGCCGAATCTGGCGTGCAAACCGCATACCGTGATGTTCAACAAGGTAACCATCAAGGGTTCCAAGCAGGCCGTGCAGATGTTCGGCCCAGCGCAGCGCGGCGTCGCGATGGCGGTTGCCGATAGCGTCGAAGATGGCACCATCCCGGCCGCTGAAGCGGATGACATCTTCATCTGCGTCGGTGTCTTCATTCACTGGTTGGCGGAAGACAACGCCAAGATTCAGGATTACAACTACCAGGCCACCAAGCAGTCGATCCAGCGCGCCATTGCGCGTTCGCCGAAGGCTGCGGAAGTAATTGCCAAGAAGGGTTCGGTCGATCACCCGTTCCAGGCGCACAGCTGATTCGCGCGGCCGTTAGCGGTCGCCGCTCCACGCCCCGCCTCGGCGGGGTTTTTTTTTTGAGCGATTGACTTAACGACGCGCGCAGCGGATGCGTCCATCGTGAAGCGCAGTCGCGACCAACGCACCGGCCACCCCTTGCGCCGCAAGCGCGTCCAGATCGGCTTCGTCGCGCACACCGCCGGCAGCATAGAAGGCACAGTGCGGCGCTTGCGCGCGCAGGCCTGCCAGGCCGTCGAAATCGGGGCCACCGTTGACGCCGACTCGCGCCAAGGTCATATGGATCACCCGTGCTGGCCACAGTTCAACGGCCTCGAATAGTTCGCCACAGCCAAGCGTTTCACCGCGCGCGCCACGATCCAATGACAGCACGCTGCGGGCGGCGGGCACGGCCGCGCGCAGTGCGTGGTAGTCGTTAAGCGTGAGCAGTGATTCACTGCCGAGGACGACATCGATATTCGCCAGTGCTGGCAAAGCGGCAATGCAGGCGGGTGAGGTGAGGCCGGCATCCAACCACACGCGTAGCTGGGGATAACGCCTGGCGATTTCACGCACCACCTGCATATGTTCGCCGCGGCCAGCGATGGCATCGAGGTCGGCGACGTAGAGGTGACGGAAATCCTGGAACGCGAGTAGGCCGTCGACCACCGCGAGGGGCTCCGGTCGCGACGCGAAGGGTGTCTGCAATGCGCGATAGTGATGACGTTCGCCGCGTCGCGCATGCACGACGATGCCGCCTTTGAGATCGATGACTGGAATGATGTCCATGCTGCAGTGGTGCTGGCCAACGACGCGCGGGTCGCGCGTGGCGCATGGTACGCGCAGCTGCGCGCGTACGGAACGAACACTGAGCGTGGCCATCGACGCTGCTTGCGTTGTTCGTCTACAGTGCCGGGCATGCACGCGCAATTGATAGCCTGACGAGCGGCCCATGCACGGGGACTTTTTCGGTTGGGACATCGGTGGTGCCCATCTCAAGTTGGCGAGCCTTGATGCCGAGGGTCGTCTGCTCGCGGTACGTCAGCTCGCCTGCCCTTTGTGGCAGGGGCTCGCGCAACTCGAACGGGCCTGTGCCGAGCTTGGTGTCGCGGCGATGGCGCCGCGCGCGGTGCATGCCATCACCATGACGGGTGAATTGTGCGATGTGTTCATTGACCGTGCGAGCGGTGTACGGGCGATTCTGGCCTGTCTTCGCCGCGTGCTGGGCGCCCGTGCAGACTTGCGGGTTTATGCCGGTAGCGCGGGCTGGTTGAGTCCTGTGGCGGCGGGCGCCGCCGCCACAGCGGTCGCGTCGGCTAATTGGCTGGCGCTCGCCCGCTGGGTTGCGGCCTCGGCGCACGATGGCCTCTTGCTCGACATCGGCAGCACCACGACCGATATCATCCTGATCGAGAACGGTGAAGTGCGATGCCGTGGTCGTGATGATGCGACTCGGCTGGCCTGCGCTGAGCTGGTCTATACAGGCGTAGTACGCACGCCGGTGATGGCGGTGTGCCAGCGCGTGCCCATGCAAGGCGCCTGGCAAGGGCTCGCTGCGGAATATTTCGCCACCATGGCCGACGTCCATCGGTTGCTCGGGCAGCTCGCGGAAGATCACGATCAAATGCCGACGGCCGACGGCGGCGGCAAGCTTGCCGCCGACAGTGCGCGTCGTCTGGCGCGCATGCTGGGCCGCGATTTCGGTGTCGATGCGAGTATGGCCGAGATGATCGGCGTGGCGCGCTATATCGCGACCGCGCAGCGTCGCAGCATCGAAGATGCACTGGCCCTGCAGGCCAGTCGCGCGACATGTGATGCCCAGCGCTTGCCCGTGCTTGGCGCGGGTGCGGGGGCCTTCGTCGCGGCGCAGGTGGCGCAGGCTACAACGCGTGGCTATCGCGCCTGCGCAGCGCTGCTGGGCGTCGCAGCGGGCCTCGCTGCGCAGGCGGAACTTGCCGCACCGGCGGTGGCGGTCGCGAAGCTCGCATGGCTGGCGCAATGACGCGCGTCGCGCCCCTACGTCGCATCGAGGTCGAGTATTGGCCCGACACGGCCGTGCGTGTGCAACGCCTGGCCGCCGGCCCGTGGTTCGCTTTTCTCGACAGTTGTCGCTACGCGCCTGGTGTCGGTCGCTACGATATTGTCGCGTGGGAGCCGGTGATGTGCCTGCGTACCGTCAATGGCGTGACCCATATCGACGTCGGGCAGACGCGGCGTACAGCACGCGAGGATCCGTTTGCCTTGTTACGCGCGGCGCTGGGTCCGAGCAGCGAAACGCTCGATCTGCCGTTCTGCGGCGGCGCCATCGGCGCTTTCAGCTACGATCTTGCACGCTGCTGGGAACGCTTGCCGGTGCGTGCCGCGCGCGACATCGAGTTGCCGGAAATGGCGGTAGGGATCTATGACCGCGCCCTGGTGGTGGATCATCAGCGCGAATGTGCGTGGTTCGTGCATCGTGGCCTGGCGCGTGCCGAGGTCGATCATGGCTTGGCGTCGATCGCGGTACCGCGGACCCTGACACCCGCTGCGCTGGCGCCTAATTTCATGGTCACTTCGGCGGTTAGCCCGGCCTTGAGTTTTGCTGAATATGCGGCGTCGTTTGCACGCATCAAGCGCTATTTGGCCGATGGTGATTGTTACCAGGTGAATTTCTCGCAACGCTTTTCGGCGCGCGCGGCGGGCGATCCGTTCGATGCTTACCTGCGCTTGCGGCGCTTGAACGCTGCACCGTTCGCGGCCTTCCTGCGACTACCGGAGGCGGCCATTTTGAGTTCGTCCCCGGAACGCTTCATCGAGATCCGTGGTCGCGCTGTCGAGACCCGGCCGATCAAAGGCACGCGTCCGCGTGCAAGCACGCTAGCGTGCGATCGGGCGCTGGCCACGGCGCTCGCCACGAGCGCTAAGGATCGCGCTGAGAATGTCATGATCGTCGACCTGATGCGCAACGACCTCGGCAAGAGCTGCACTGTCGGCAGTGTGACAGTGCCGCAGTTGTGTGCAGTGGAATCCTATGCGCGGGTCCATCAT
>JANLSI010000678.1:0-3790 GCA_031362345.1 Pseudomonadota bacterium | reverse complement strand
CGGTGTTGTGGGGCGAGGGCGGCGCATTCTGCGCGGGATGGGACCTGAAGAGCGCAGCCGCGCTCGGCGATCGCGAAGACCCGCTCGCCGAGTTCGACTTCGCGACTGACCAGCAGCCCTCGCCACGCGGTCCAATGGGGCCGAGTCGTCTGGCACTTTCCAAACCGGTTATCGCTGCGGTGGCGGGCCCGGCCGTGGCCGGTGGTTTCGAACTCGCCTTGTGGTGCGATCTGCGGGTAATGGAGGAGAGCGCCTATTTCGGTGTGTATTGCCGTCGCTGGGGCGTGCCCTTGATCGATGGTGGCACCGTGCGTCTGCCGCGCCTGGTCGGCGCGGGACGCGCGCTCGATATCATCCTCACCGGGCGTAAGGTGGCGGCCGAGGAAGCGCTGCGCATCGGGGCCTGCGAACGAGTCGTGCCCGATGGTACTTCGCGCGCGGCGGCCGAGGCGCTGGCTGCCGAGATCGCGCGTTTCCCGCAGTTGTGCATGCGTGCCGATCGCCGCTCAGTGTATGTGCAGCACGGCTTGCCGGAAGCAGACGCGCTGCGCGCAGAGTGGGCGAACAGTAAAGCCGTCCTCAAAGCCGAAGGCTTGGCGGGCGCTGCCCGTTTCAGTGGCGGGCAGGGTCGGCACGGGCGCTTCGATGAGGGAAATGTTTGAGCCTCAAGCCACGTCACTCAATACAAGCCAGTGCGATAGTTCTCTTCGATCAGTGCGTCGACTTGGCTAACCACCTCGGCACTGGGCGGCGCTTCCGGCGCGGCGGTCTGTTCGAGAATCATCTGGCCGAGCGAGGGCAGCTCGCGGCGGTCCTGGCGACTCGCCTCGTCCCATAGCCGCGAGCGCTTGACCGCTTTCGCGCAATGCAGATAGGCCTCGTCGACCTGCACACGTATGCCAAGCTTGGGCGTCTTGCCCTTGACGATGGCTTGCGCAAGCAGGGTATCGTCGCGGACGATCTGCGCGCGGCCATTGACCCGCAGCAAGTCCTCGAAGCCCGGCACCATGAACAGCAACCCGACATTCGGGTTCTCGATGATGATCAGCATGGTGTCCATGCGGTTGTTGCCGGGACGGTCGGGAATGAACAAGGTGTTGTCGTCCAGTACCTGCACGAAGCCTGGCGCGTCGCCGCGCGGCGAAACATCGGCGCGGCCATTGGTCGCGGCGGTACCGATGGAGACGAAGGGTGAGCGGGCGATGAAGGCCCGGCAATGTCCATCGAGATGGGGGATGGCCTTGCGTACTGCGAGCTCCATCGGCGCGCCGATATAGCGCTGCAATTGCTCGGCGTTGGTGAAAACCAGTGGTGTCTGCGCGGACATGGGGCACTCCTAACCGTTACGACCAGAATCGACAGAATATAACGCAGTGTCACGGTCAGCGCTGTACTGGCGGCGGCCTAGCCCGTTGTCCCTTTTGCGGTGCACTATATAATCCGACCCCATCACTCAGCATGCTGACCCGGCGCCGCACGGATCGCCCGCGTCAGCCCTGGCCCAGCAGTCTAATAAGAGGAGAGCGCAGATGAAAATCGCCGTGCCACGCGAAGTGCACGCGGGCGAACGTCGGGTCGCGACCACCCCCGATGTCGTCAAGCAGGTGATCAAGCTCGGCTTCGAGGTGACAATCGAGGCCGGCGCTGGCGCCGCCGCCAGTTACGCTGACGAGGCCTATGTCGACGCTGGCGCGACGGTGGTTAGCGATACTCGCGCGCTGTGGAGCTGCGCCGACATCATCCTCAAGGTGCGTGCGCCCGAGACCCATCCCGCGCTCGGCTGTCATGAATCCGACCTGCTGCATGCCGGCCAGACCTTGATTTCCTTCATCTGGCCCGGGCAGAACCCGGATCTGATGGAGAAACTGGCTGCTACTGGCGCCAATGTGTTGGCAATGGACAGCGTGCCGCGCATTTCGCGCGCGCAGAAGATGGACGCTTTGAGTTCGATGGCCAATATCGCCGGCTATCGCGCCATCGTCGAAGCGGCCGGTGTATTCGGCCGGTTCTTCACCGGCCAGATCACCGCCGCCGGCAAGGTGCCGCCGGCCAAGGTGCTGGTGATCGGCGCAGGTGTCGCTGGTCTGTCGGCGATCGGCACGGCCAAGAGCATGGGCGCTATCGTGCGCGCCTTCGACACCCGCCTCGAAGTGAAGGAACAGGTGCACTCGATGGACGCCGAGTTCCTTGAGCTCGACTTCAAGGAAGAAGGCGGCGGCAGCGGCGGCTATGCCAAGACCATGAGCGATGAATTCATCAAGGCTGAGATGGCTTTGTTCGCCGAGCAAGCGCGCGAAGTCGACATCATCGTCACCACCGCCCTGATTCCCGGCAAACCGGCGCCCAAGCTCATCACCGCCGCGATGGTGGCGAGCATGCGCAACGGCAGCGTCATCGTCGATCTCGCCTCGGAGCAAGGCGGCAATTGCGAACTGACCGTGCCGGGCGAAATCGCCGTGCGGCACGGCGTCTCGATCATCGGCTACGCCGATCTGCCCAGTCGGCTGGCTACCCAGTCCAGTCAGCTCTATGCCACCAATCTTCGTCACATGCTGACCGAACTCTCGCCGGCCAAGGACGGCAACGTCGTCGTCAATATGGACGATGAAGCGATTCGCGGCGCGACGGTTATCAAAGGCGGCACCATCACCTGGCCACCACCGCCGCCGACCCTTTCGGCCGCGCCTAAGAAGGCGGGGAGTGTCGCGCCGATCCCGACTAAGCACGGCCATGGTGCGGCGCCCGGCCATCCGCTCACTACCCTGGCAACACTCGCGGTTGGCGCGCTGGTGCTATGGGGGCTGGGCGCGGTCGCACCGGCCGCCTTTATGTCGCACCTCACGGTGTTCGTGTTGGCCTGCTTCGTTGGCTACCAGGTGATCTGGAATGTCACCCCGGCCCTGCACACACCGCTGATGAGCGTGACCAATGCGATAAGCGGCATCATCGTGATCGGCGCCGTGCTGCAGATCTCAACTTCAACTTTCGTCATCACGCTGCTGGCGGCGGCCGCGACCCTGCTCGCGACCATCAATGTTGCCGGCGGCTTCCTGGTCACCCAGCGCATGTTGCGCATGTTCCGCAAGTAGAGGCAGCCATGGGAACCGGAATCGTCACCGCGAGTTACATTATTGCCGCCGTGCTCTTTATCTTGAGCCTCGGCGGTCTCAGCAATCCCGAAACCGCACGCCGCGGCAATGCCTATGGCATGGCCGGCATGCTGATCGCCATCATCGCGACCGTCTGCTCCAGCTTCGTCACCTCCTATGCGGTGCTGGCGCTGGTGATGGCGATCGGTGGCAGTATCGGCGTCTATGCCGCACGCCGCGTGCAGATGACGGAAATGCCGGAACTGGTCGCCATGCTACACAGCTTCGTCGGCTTGGCCGCCGTGCTGATCGGTTATGCCACGTACGTGAATGGTACCGGCGACATGCAAGGTGCCGAGAAGACCATCCACGAAGTGGAGATCTACCTCGGCGTGCTGATCGGAGCCGTGACCTTCACCGGTTCGGTCATTGCGTTCGGTAAGCTGCGCGGCAAAATCGACGGCAAACCCCTCACGCTGCCGGGCCGCCACTGGCTGAACCTCAGCCTCGCACTGGCCTGTGTGTGGTTAGGGCACAGCTTCGTTAATGGCGGTGGCGCATTGCCACTGATGATCATGACACTCATTGCCTTCAGCTTCGGCGTGCATATGGTGATGGCCATCGGTGGTGCCGACATGCCCGTCGTGGTGTCGATGCTGAACAGCTATTCGGGCTGGGCGGCGGCGGCGACCGGTTTCATG
>JANLSI010000563.1:0-4072 GCA_031362345.1 Pseudomonadota bacterium | reverse complement strand
GCAATTCCCACGTTCCGGATTCGCGGTTCGTGGTGACGGTCGCGAGCGAAGGCGCTGTCCTGGCCGGTACCGGTACCGGCCAGGACAGCGCCTTCGCTCGCGACCGTCACCACGAACCGCGAATCCGGAACGTGGGAATTGCCGGTCGGCACGTCGCCGGCCGGTTTAACGCCATTGGCCGCGATGCTGTTGCCGGGCACTTGGCGAATTTCGAGATAGGCGTGCTTGAGCGGGTTCTCGGCCAGCGCATTGCGCAGCATATCGAGCTTCAAAGCCAGATGCAGGAAACCGATGAGGGCGTCGTTGCCGTCAGCAGCCGGCGCTGTGACGCGCTTCAAAATCACCAGATGTTCGTCCGGGGTGCCGCCGAGATGAGCCTCCATGGGTAAATCTTTGCCTTCTTCGCGCGAGCGGTTGAGCATCGAGATGGAGGCATAGGACAGCGGCGGGCGCGCCGACGGCACGGGGTCGCGGAAATCGGCCGGCAGAATACGCAGGGCCAGCACACCATCGAGCTTGGGCGCGAGTTGCGTAGCGAGAGCGGTGCGCGATTCGTCATTGCCGCTACTTAGCGCGAGAGCGACGTCCGGGTCGGCGGCGAGATTGTCGAGCGCTTGGTGGTAGACCGCGAAGGTGTCGCCGATCCGACCTGCCAGTTCGTCGGAAAAATTCTGGAAGGCCGGGCTGACGGTGGTGCCGCCGTGGGTGTCGTCGCTGAACAGTGGGACCAGCACTTTGATGCCGATGCCGAACACCAGCACGAGTACGAGCGCCGCGATGACGGCACGCGGCAAGCGCGCCAGCAGCCCCGCGAAACTGCTCGCGTTGATGGCAGATTTCATTCTTTACACGCCCGGCTCGTGCCGCGCACGGACCGCCCCTAGGTCGATGTCGGCAGTGTACAAGCTCAACTCCTTGAATACACGCGGGCCTAGGCGCCGTTGCGCGCGGCGTAACGGGCCGCGATCACGACCACCAGTGCACGCGCGAGGCGGGTCTTGGCGGCGCGCGGCAAGCGTTGCGAGCCACCGCGCCAGATCACCAACAGTTCGTTATCGTCGGCATTGAAACCGAGGCCGGCGCCGCCGACCAGATTGGCCGCCACCATGTCGATGGCTTTGTTGGTGAGCTTGTCGCGCGCATGGCGCTCGACGTCATTGGTCTCGGCTGCGAAGCCGACCGTGAAAGGTGGCGGTAAGGTAGCCGCGACGCGCTTCAAAATGTCCTCGTTCGGCACGAGTTTGAGTTCGAGCACGCTGCTGCTGCGTTTGATCTTCAGCGCGGCGGCGTCGGCCGGACGATAGTCGGCCACCGCCGCCGTGCCGATAAAAATGTCGGTCGGCAGCCGGGCCATGACCGCCTCGAACATTTGCTGGGCAGTCTCGACGCCAAGCACGGTGACACCAGCCGGTGGCGACAGCATGGTCGGACCGCTGACCAGGGTAACCAGGGCACCGGCTTCGCGCAGCGCGGTGGCGAGGGCATAGCCCATCTTGCCGGAACTGTGATTGCTGATATAGCGCACCGGATCGATGGGTTCGCGCGTAGGACCGGCGGTCAGCAACACGCGCTGCCCGGCCAGCAGACCGTGTTCGAACACAGCGGCGGTGGCGGCGCAGATCTCGGTCGCCTCCAGCATGCGGCCAGGGCCCACTTCGCCACAGGCCTGGCTGCCGGCACCGGGACCGGCAAAACGCACGCCACGTGCGCGCAAGGCGGCGAGGTTGTCCTGGGTCGCGGCATGCTTCCACATCTGCTGATTCATAGCGGGTGCGGCCAGAATCGGCGCTTCACTGGCGAGGCAGACGGCGGTGGCGAGATCGTTGGCGAACCCCAAGCGCAGGCGGGCGAGAAAATCTGCGGTAGCCGGCGCGACGAGGATCACATCGGCCCAGCGCGCCAGTTCGATATGGCCCATGGCGGCCTCGGCGGCGCGGTCGAAGAGCTCGTTGCGCACCTCGCGACCGGACACCGCCTGCAAAGTGAGGGGTGTGATGAAGGCACTTGCAGCGGGGGTCATCACCACCTGCACCTCGGCGCCGGCGTCCCGCAGGCGACGCACGACGTCGGGGGATTTATAGGCTGCGATGCCACCGCTCACGATCAGCAGTACGCGGCGGGCAGCGAGAACGGTAAGCGGCGTGACGGTATCCATCAGCCACGATATTACCCGCAAGCGCCGAGCTTCCATATACTGGCAGGCGTCATGGAATGACTGCCCAAGGAGGGGTGAACGATGACTATCAAGGATTGGCCGGCCGACGAACGGCCGCGCGAAAAACTACTGCGTGAAGGCAGCCAGGTGCTGTCCGACGCGGAACTCCTCGCGGTGCTGATGCGAACCGGCGTGGCCGGCAGCGATGCGGTGACCGTCGCGCGACGTCTGCTCGCCGATTGCGGTGGACTGCGCGGCTTGCTGGAGGCGCGCTTGGAACGGATGGCGCAGCTGCCGGGTTGCGGTCCGGCGACCTTCGCCACTTTCCATGCGGCGCTCGAACTGGGCCGCCGCTATGTCTTCAGCACGCTGCAACGCGAGGGGCCGCTGGAGAATCCAAGTGCTGCAAGTCATTACCTGGTATCGCGCATGAAGGCCTATCAACGCGAAGTCTTCGCCTGCCTCTTTCTCGACACTAGACACCGTGTGATTGCGCTGCGCGAGTTGTTCTTCGGCTCCATCGACAGTGCCACGGTGCATCCCCGCGAGATCGTCAAAGCCTGCCTGGAGCTCAATTGTGCGGCAGTGATCCTGGCCCATAACCACCCCTCGGGGGTGGCCGAGCCTAGTGCAGCGGACGCCGCCATCACGCGGCGCATCGTCGACGCCGCGGCCCTGATCGACGTTCGGGTGCTGGATCATCTGGTGGTCGGCGAGCGCGAAGCGGTGTCGATGGCGGCGCTCGGCATGTTGTGACACCGCTCTATAAGGCCCCCATGCAGGCCAACGTTGGGTGTAAACGAACATCGCGCTTGGATCAGGGTCGGTTTGCCGATAGACTCGCAGCCCTTTTTCGGGCCTTTATCAGGAAGCCATCATGTCGCGGGTATGCCAAGTTACGGGGAAACGGCCGGTCAGCGGCAATAATGTGTCGCACGCCAACAACAAGACGCGTCGGCGTTTTCTGCCCAACCTGCAGCGCCACCGGTTCTGGGTGGAAGCAGAGAAGCGCTTCGTGCGGCTGCGAGTGAGCACTAAAGGTCTGCGCATCATCGACAAACACGGCATCGACACGGTTCTCAAAGAGATCCGGTCGCGCGGTGAGAAAGTCTAGGAGACGCCGCCATGCAAGACAAAATCAAGATGGTTTCGAGCGCCGGCACCGGCCACTACTACACCACGACCAAGAACAAGCGCACCCATCCGGATAAGATGGAGCGCAAGAAGTTCGACCCGGTCATCCGCCAGCACGTGATGTACAAGGAAGCGAAGATCAAATAGTCGCGGCAGCGCCTGGACCGCCAATGAAAACCCCGCCTTGAAGGCGGGGTTTTTTTGGGCCTGAGGAAATGCGGTCGGTTCTATTTACCGCTCCCTTGTGGGTCCGACTTCAGTCGGACATTCATTCCAGAGCGCATCTTGGTGGAGCACCCTTGAGTGTCCGAATAAATTCGGACCCACAGTCAGGTGGGTAGCAGCCTCAGGTGGCGCTGCCGGCCTGTGCGGTATAGCCGCGCAACATCTGGGCAAAGTCCTGCAAGGCCTGGATGCCGGTGGTCTCGGCGTGCTGGCACCAGTCCTGCAGAAGCTTGAGCAGGTTTTCACGGCTGGCCGCACGCTGCTCGTAGATTTCCTGCAGACGTTGGCGGAAACCATACACCACTTCCAGCGCCTGGCTGTGACGCAGAGCGTCGTGCAGGGTGCCGCGCTCGGAGTCATTCAGGCGTTCGTCGGCCCGCAGCAGCAGGCGGCGCACAGGTTTCAACTG
Organism: Pseudomonadota bacterium; assembly: GCA_031362345.1. GTDB lineage: Bacteria > Pseudomonadota > Gammaproteobacteria > JADJYF01. Next base: position 149 of record JANLSI010000563.1, on the reverse strand, counting down.
CGGGCGCACATCGGCACCGGCCTTGCGCAGCTCCTCGCGATGCACACGCTTGACCACCATACGGCCGTAGTCGGCCATCACGTGCAGGCGATTGCCAGCAACCGCCTTCAGGGTCTCAAAGTCGACGGCCGACTTGGCTACGTTAACCG
>JANLSI010000441.1:0-3403 GCA_031362345.1 Pseudomonadota bacterium | reverse complement strand
CCGCGCGCGAACGCCTCGGCGGTGCCGCCCTGCGGGCTGATGATGAGGCTATCCACGCCTGCGGCGTAATCTGCCGTGACCAGCGCACGACAGTGGTCCTCGTTACCGAAACTGAAGATGCGATGGACTATCTCGTCGCTGTGGGCGGCGGTGATGCGTTGTCGATCGCGCGCGGCGTAGCCGGCGCGCGCTTCTTCCACCGCCTGGCCATAGCCGAGCTCGATCATCACGTTCTGGTATTGCGCGGCGGAGGCATAGAAGGCCAGATGCTGACGGAAATATTCCAAGCCACTGGCCGTGTCATCGGTCAGATAGAAAGCGCGGCGTTTGATGATCTCGAGATCCTCGACGCGACGTCCGGCGCGTTTGGCGCCGATGTCGAGGCGCTCCAGGGCATAGCCCATGCGATCGGGCGGTGTGAAATCGTTGAGCAGCACACCGTCCGCCACTTCACCGGCCAGTTCCAGCATCTTGCCGCCGATGGCACCCAGCACCAGCGGCACCGGCGCACTCGGCAGGGATTGCAGGCGAAAGCCATGGCTACGCAGGGTCTGGCCGGAGAAATCAGTCTTCTCACCGGCCAGGATCTGGCGCAGCAGAGCGACGGTCTCACGCACACGGGTCAGCGGTTTGTCGTAATTGAGGCCATACCAGCGCTCGATCATATTGGGCGTCGAGGCGCCGAGACCAAGCACCAGGCGACCCGGCGCGCGGGCCTCGGCCGCCACCACCGCCGTGGCGAGCAAGGCTGGGGGGCGATTGAAGACCGGCACGATGCCGGTGCACAGCCGTACGCGCGAACAGGCCACGCCCAGGCCTGCGGCCAAGGTCAGCGGATCTTCCAGGCCTTCGGCATCGGCCAGCCATAGATCGTCATAGCCCTGGGTCTCGGCCCAGCGACCGCGTTCAAAACCGGCACCAAGGCCGGGCACCGGCCACAGCATGAGGCCGAGGCGGCGGGGTCGTCGTGTCTTGTTCATGGCGCGATGATCGCCAAGCCTGACGCATCTGGCAATGGTGGGCGCGAAGCCGGCGGTTGCTGCTACGATGCGACCGCACGCCGCTCCTACACGATAACGCCGAGGATTCGCCCATGAGTACGCAACAGCAGCCCACCGTGGCGGGGGAGAGCGATTTGCCCGACGCCGTGCGTCGCGAAATTGCCGCTCATCACGCGCTCTACGCACACGATCCGGAGGCCGCCCATCTGTGGGACCCGATAGTTATCGGTGTGCCGGGCGGCGCAGTGCCGTGCCTGTTACTACATCATCTTGGCCGCAAGTCCGGCCAGCGCCTGAACTCCATTCTGCAGTACTACCGCCGCGGCGACGACATCGTCATCGTCGCGTCGAAGGGCGGGCTGCCCCAGCACCCGCTGTGGTATCTGAATCTGCTCGCCGAGCCGGCCTGCGACGTGCAGATTGGCGCGTTCCGCAGCCCCGCTGTGGCGCGCACCTTGAGCGGCGCAGTGCGCGCCAGCTGGTGGCAACGGGTGACGGCTGAGCAACCCATACAAGTGGAATATCAGCAGCGCACCACGCGCGAGATTCCGCTCATCATGCTCGACATGCCGATTGCGGCGCCGCGTCGCACTTGACCTAAGCACGATGCGATTAACACAGGGCGGGATGTAAATCGATCCTGGCTCTGCGCCTAGGGCGCCGACGATGCGAGCGCCGTCTTTTTGTTCACTGCCACGTGCTACCCATGAAATTTACCGATCTGGCCCACGATCCGGAAGACACCCAAATCAGCGTCGAAGCGCGTGGCGCGGCCGCGTTGCGCAGTACCTGGGTGAGTGTCGGCGTCAATCTGGTGTTGACCATCACCCAGGTGGTCGTCGGCGTCATGGCCAAGTCGCAAGGACTGATCGCCGATGGCATCCATTCGGCCGCGGACCTGGTCGCCGATTTCGTCGTGCTGTTTGCCAGTCATCACAGCCGCAAGGGCGCTGATCAGGATCATCCCTATGGTCATCAGCGTTTCGAAAATGCCGCGACGTTGGTGCTGGGTGTCTTGTTGCTGGCGGTGGGCGCCGGCATGCTGTGGTCGGCGGTGCACAAACTGCAATCGCCGGCTGCTGTGCCGACCGTGCATGTCGCCGCCCTGTGGGTGGCCGGCATCGCGCTGGCGACTAAGGAACTGCTGTTCCGTTACATGCTGAGCGTTGCCAAACGCGTCAAGTCCAGCATGTTGGTGGCCAACGCCTGGCATGCACGCTCGGACGCCGCGTCGTCACTGGTGGTCGGTATCGGCATTGTCGGCAACCTGGCCGGCTATGGGATTCTCGATCCGATCGCTGCACTGATCGTTGGCTTCCTGATCGCCAAGATGGGCTGGAGCTTCGGCTGGGACGCGCTGCACGATCTGATGGACCGGGCGGTCGATGACGAAGAAGTCAGCGCTATCCACCAGACCCTGGTTGCAACCCCAGGCGTGAATGGCGTGCACGATCTGCGTACGCGCAAAATGGGTGACATGATCGTGGTCGATGCCCACATCGAAATAGACAGCGGCATCACGGTCGAAGCCGGCCACGATATTGCCGTTGAAGCCCGCGAGCGCGTAATGCGCCGCCATCGCGTGTTGAACATGATGACGCACGTCGACCCCCATGGTCGGCCAGACCTCGATCATTCTGCCGCAGGACACTGAACCCTCCCTAAAAGCGTAGGCGCGCTGCGCAGGCTTGCCATCGCCCAGTCATCGCAGCCATCATGATGCGCTTATCAAGGGAGCATGACCGCCGGCCGACGGCTGTTACTCGTTCCGTTATTTCGTGTGATGACACCGACCGTGGGGGAGAAAGACGTGGCCCGAGCAGCGCAAGATATGACAGCAGCACACACCGATGCTGTCGAGGAATTGGATGCATTGATCATCGGCGCTGGGGTATCGGGGCTCTACCAGCTCTACCGCTTGCGCAAGCTCGGCCTCAACGCCCGCAGTTTCGAAGCCGGCGGCGGCGTCGGCGGTACCTGGTACTGGAATCGCTATCCTGGCGCGCGCTTCGATTCCGAATCCTATAGCTACGCCTATTCGTTCTCCGAAGAGCTGCTGCAGGAATGGGACTGGACCGAGCACTTTTCCGGCCAACCGGAGAACGAGAAATATCTGAACTTTGTGGCCGACAAGTTCAAGCTCAAGCCGCACATCCGGCTCAATTCGCGCATTAAGTCCGCCATCTATGATGAGCAAGCCAATCGCTGGGACGTCACCACCGAAGATGGCCACCGCGCGCGCGCCCAGTATGTGATCTCTGCGGTCGGCATTCTGTCCGCCACCCACATGCCGAACATTCCGGGCATCGAGAGCTTCAAGGGACAGTCCTTTCACACTTCGCGTTGGCCCCACGAGAAGGTCGATTTTACCGGCAAGCGCGTCGGTGTGATCGGCTCCGGCG
>JANLSI010000429.1:0-7861 GCA_031362345.1 Pseudomonadota bacterium | reverse complement strand
CCGAGACCTCACCGGCCATCACCCACACCCGACCCCATGACAACGCGGTAGACAAGAGCGAAACCATCGGTCAGCCCATTCCCCAGATCGAAGTGAAGATCGTCGACCCCGCTAGCGGTGCGACCGTCGCGCTCGATACGCCAGGCGAACTCTGCACCCGTGGCTTTCTCGTCATGATGGGTTATTTCGACATGCCCGAGGCGACCAACGCGACTATCGACGCGCAAGGCTGGTTGCATACCGGCGATCTATGCAGCATGGATGCGCGCGGCTTCTGCCGTGTCACTGGGCGCCTGAAAGACATGATCATCCGTGGCGGCGAGAACATTTATCCGCGCGAGATCGAGGAAGTGCTCTACACCCATCCGGCGGTGGCTGAAGTGGCCGTGGTGGGTATTCCGGATGATTACTGGGGCGAACAGGTCGGCGCGGTAGTGAGCTTCAAGCGCGATGCCTGCGTCAGTGGCGAGACCCTGCGTGAATATGTCGCGGCGCGCCTCGCGCGTCACAAAGTACCGAGCCAGTGGTATGCGTTACCGGCCATCCCCGCCACCGCCTCGGGCAAGCTTCAGAAGTTCAAGCTAGTGGAGATGTTTCGCGCCGGGGAACTGGCGGCGGCGAAGATTTGACGCCGTTGCGCGCATCACCCGCCGAGCAGTCTCAGCTCGCGATTGGATGGCTAGCAGACGCGATTTCGCGCTGCTCTTCGATGCTCAGCATGAGCCGCAACAAAGACTTCATTTCGCCGTAACGCTTGTCATCGGCGCTGTCGGGCAAGATGACGGGGAGGCTGGCATCGTCGACCAGCGGGGTGTCCAGCAGGATCAGCGGAATGCGCTGCTTGCTCGCCATGATGGCTTGAAAGACTGAGTAATAGGTGCCGACCAGGCCGTAACGATCATCGCGCTGGATTTGCGTGAGCAGCGTGGCCAGCGGCGATTGGGCGATTTTGATGCGCAAGGCGTAGGTCGGGTCGACCGGTGCCAGTTCGTCATACCAGCGCCCGTAGAAGGTCAGCGATTCACGCCACGCCAGCGGGAGTGCCGATTCGGGCCGGCTCACCCGTCCGATGACCGGCGCGCCGCTGGCCTTGAGCTCGCCGATTTTCAACAAGGTCAAGCGTCCATCGTGCTGTTCGAGGCGGTGTATGCAATAGCGGTCGCGGCCTTTGGTCGCCAGTAAAGTCTTCGCCAGTCCGATGCGGGCCAGGGCATAAACCAGTGAGGACTGAGAGCTAGGGGTCATCGTGTCGCGGAAGCCGTGCTGGGTGACATCAGATCTGTCGCGTCCCTGGGTTGATCTAGTCGCGACGCGCGTCGCCCTTGGTTGAGCGGCATGCGCGGCGTACTGGCAAGTCTGGCCTCGCTCTACCACCGCCGCGCGCCCATTGCCTAAGCGATTGCTGCTAGCGTGATGCTGGCGCGGACAGTGCGGGTTGGATATGGCGAACGACCGATGCCTCGCGTTTACCGTAGACCACCACCGATTTGCCATCGACGCTGATCAAACCCTGTTCCTCCAGCAGGTTCAGGACCCGCCCGACCATCTCGCGTGAGGCGCCGACGATGTCCCCCAGTTCGAGGCGCGTGACACGTACCAGCATGCCGTCCGGATGGGTCATCGCGGCGGGTTCCTTGCACAGCTCGCGCAGCGCACGGGCCACGCGTCCGGCGACGTCGAGAAAGGCCAGGTCGCCAATCTTCTGATCCATCTTACGCAGACGCTGGGCGAGCTGTGCAGCGATGATGTACAGCAGATCTGGGAAGAGCGACGGGGTGGCTTTCAGACGGTCGTAGCTGATCTGGGCGATCTCGCACGGTGTCTTTGCGCGCACGACGGCGGTGCGCTGGGCATCGTCGCCAAACAGACCGATTTCGCCGAAGAACTCGCCGGGATTGAGATAGGCGAGCACCAACTCGTGTCCGTCCTCGTCCTCGATGCGTACCGTCACCGAGCCGCTGAGTACGTAAAACAGATCCCGTGACGGTTCGCCCTGACGGATGATGATGCTCTTCGACGGCACGTGTTTGCGATGACAATGTTCGAGAAAGCGACGGATGATTTCGTCGTTCGCGCCGCGTGTGAGTGACTCTAGCCCCATGTTCAGCTCCTTCTCCCAGCGCCAAGCCGGGGTGAATGTTGGCTAGGAAGCGGCCGCCGCGCGCATTTCTTAAGCGATCTTCTCGTGCAGAGCGGCAATCTGCATCCCCTGCGGCGGCGCGCGTCGCGTTATGGCGTCCTGCGTTCATACAGCGCCAGCCGGTAGTTGCCGCGCGGCAGCACGTAACGATGGGCATTGCGTGCGAACTTGAACCCATAGTCGGCACGGAAACTCGGATCGGCGGCGATGCGCTCATCGGGGCCGTAGCCGGCCACCAGCACGATGAAGCGCGGGTGCAGATCGAGGATGTAGGACACGGGATAACGCTTGTTGAGGAAGCCGCCGGGCGCATGGGCGATATAGCGGTCGGTGAGGCCTGAAACGTCGACGATGCGCTGCCCTGCGGCCAGCCATCCGATCATGCCGACGTCCATGACTGCAACGGTTTCGCCGGCTGCGGCATGGGCCGCAATATAGGCGCCGACCACTTGATGGGCGTGCTGGTAGCCACGATAGACGCGGCGCAGACCGCGTTCTCCATCGCGTTCGCGGTAGGCGGTGTCACCACACGCCAGTAACAGCATAGCGACCAGCCCGATCGTCAGGTAAAGGCCGGCACGCCCGCGAGCCGCTAATTTCAACAAAGCCGCCGCGCCGAGCAAGGCCAAGAACGGCAGCGTGGGTACCAGGAAACGGAACATGGGCATCCAGTCGCCGCCTTCGAAAATGCAGGCCGCCACCAGACCGAGCGTGATCAGTGCGGCAGCGCGCAGCCGCGCTTCACGCAAGGCCAGAGCCACCATCAACGTGAGTAGGATCAAAACCTGCCAGCCGACAGATCGGAGCGCCCAGCCCTGGAGGCCAAGGTGCGGGACCAGGGTCGCCACCCAGTTCGGCACATACATCAGCCCGATAGCGGCGCGCTCGGTCAGCGGCGCGCCGAGTTTCGCGTAATACGTGTTGGGCAGCCACGCGCCGAAATAGAGGTAACGCCAAGCCAGGACGGGCAGGACGATGATCAGCAACAGCGCCAGCCAGCGCAGACCAGCGCGCCGATCCGCTACTGGCCAGCGCCGTCTAGCGGTCTCGAACAGTCGCTCGCCCGCCATCAGCGCTATCAGCAGTGGCGCCTCAGGGCGCGTCATGGTCGCCAGTGCTAGCCACAGTGCGGAGCGCGGGAAGCGCGTGTTGTCGCGCATTTCGCGCAGGTGATCGCGCAACGCGAGCGTCACCAGCAAGGCGAAGGGCACCGCTTCGAGTGCGCCCACCGACCAATAGAGGAAGTGGGGCGAGCTCGCCAGCAGCAGTGCCGGTAGCAAATCGCGCCACGCCAGCTGGGTGCGTCCTTCCCCCTCGGCATGGATCTGCGCGACCAGGACGATAGTGCTTAAGCCGCAGCCGGCCCCGAGCACCGGTGCGACGCTAGGCAGGGACAGACCGAGTGCAGCGAACGGCGCGAGCAGTAGGGTCCACAGAAAACAGCTCACGCCTTCGACCCGCTCGCCCGGATTGAAGACGAAGCCCGCACCTGCGGCGAGATTGCGCGCGTAGCGATAGACGATGAAGACATCGTCGAGCTGCACCACCGCCAGCCAGGCCATGGCCAGCGCCGCGCAGCACAGCAATGCCAACAGCGCGACGACGGTGCGGCCGCGCGGCGCGAACCAGCCGCCGGTGTCGCGGGCGTGATAGTCGACTAACAAAGTGTGCCGACGCGCCTGATGGACCGACTAAAGAATCGAGCTGATCCAAGCATCCGCTCGACGCTGCTGCCTATTTGTAATGGGGCACGCGTTTCTCGCGGAAGGCGGCGATGCCTTCGCTGAAGTCCTGGCTGGCGCGGACCTGATCACCCAAGACTTGCTCAGCGGCTTCCTGGGCGAGCGCGGCCTGCGCGCTGCAGGCCGTGATGTGGCGTTTGACCGCCTGCACCGCCACCGGGCTGTTGGCCGCGATCGTGGCGGCGATGGCGAGTGCGCGTAGCAGCACCTGCTCGGCCGCCACCACTTCATTGATGAGGCCGATACGCGCGGCTTCCGTGGCCTCGACCATCTCGGCCGTCAGCAACAGCTTCATGGCATGCACGAAGCCGATCTGATGGACCAGCTTGGCGGTCGCGCCGCCGAACGGATAGATGGCCCATTTCACCTCCGGCAGGCCGAACTTGGCGTGGCTGGCGGCGATGCGGATATCGCAGGACAACATCAGTTCCACGCCACCGCCGGCGCACACACCATTGACCGCCGCGATGATCGGTTTGGGATAGGCGGAGGTCTTCAGCAGCGCGCGGTTGATCATGCGCGCCATCTCTTCGCTGGCACTCAAGTCGCCACTGACGTCGGCGCCGGCGCAGAAGGCCTTGTCGCCGGCGCCGGTCAGCACGATGGCACGCACCTCGGAATGCTCGAGGCTGTCCCACACTGCGACCAGGTCCTTCATGTCTGCGCGGCTCATGGCATTGCGCTTAGCCTGGTTGTCGATCGCGACCAGCGCGACGTGGGGCTGTGGGTAAGTGAGGGTGATGGACATAGGGGCAGACTCTCGGGCTGAAGGACAGGACGAGATGGTAGAGCCTGGCGGCGCCGATCGAAACCCTCGAACGAGTTGGGGCTATGTGCAAGCCCGCGACGCGCTATCCTTGCCCAGCAATCCCAACCAACGGCCACCATGCACGATATCCGCCGCCGCGTGCTCACCGCGCTCGCGCTTAATCGCACGCCGGGTTTCCATTTCTCCGGCAATTTTCTCGGCGTGCAATATCACGACATCACACCACAGCACGTGGCTGTGCGTTTAGACCCGGGCGCCCATTGCGAGGACGCCGATGGCCGGACAAATATCTCGGTGGTGGCCTTGCTGGCCGATGTCGCGGCCGCGAGTGTGGTGCGCGCCAATCTCACCCCCGCGCAACGACTCGCGACTGTCAGTCTGCATCTGCAGTTCACCGGCGCGCCGCTGGCGGGTGCGCTCACGGCGCGCAGTGAATTCGATGCCTTTCTCGACGGCGCGCGCGGTCAGCAGGGCTTGAGCCGGGTGAGCCTCGATGCCGACGGCAGACGGGCGCTGTTCGGCAGCGGTGCCTTCATGGTCTTGAATCCGCCGCCTGGTGTGACCATGCATGCCATCACCAGTGCTGACCATGAGGGTGTGCTGCCGCTCACCGAGCACGAGCTCGATGGTGCTGAGCGCGCCCTGCTCCTGCGCAGTGAGGCGGCCCTGGCCAGGAGTGGCGCGCCGCATGGATTCCTGCGCGAACTATGGGGCATGCATGCCCATACCACGCGCAGCGGTGCCTATTGTCGCGTCGACAACGGTCCGCATATCGGCAATCGCGTCGGACATATGCAGGGCGGCTTGCAGCTCGGCATGGCGGCGAGTACGGCACGGGCGGCGCTGCCGGATAACTGGTTGCTGTCGGCGATCTCGGCCTGGTTCATCAGTCCCGGCGAAGGGCGTACTTTGAATGCCACATCGCGCGTCGTGCATCGCGGTCGCCACACGGCCGTGGTGCGCACCGTCATCCGCGGCCAGGGGCGTCGGCGCGTGCTGGAGGCGGTGACTACCCACGCCTGCGGTCCATAGTCCACGGCCTGGAATTGTGTTGGGACAGCATCGGCGGCTCCGCGTTGAGCACATTACTTGCCGAGCAGATTGGCCACCACACCGATCAAACCACCGAACACACCGCCCCACACCACCAACCAACCGAGATGCTTGCGTATCATCTCCTCAATGATGGTCTTGACCATTTGCGGCGTGAGTTCTTCCAGCCGCGCATCGATGATCTTTTCGACCTGCGTGATGAGCGCGCTAGTGAAATCGTCGCCGTCAAGCACCTGCGTCGGATTACTTGCCAGTTCGGTGACCACACCCTTCAATTTGACGATGATCGGTTCCTTTAAGGGCTCGAGCGCCGCGCGTCCACCGACCATCTTCAGCATATTGCCCATCGGGGATTCGACGATGGCCTCGATCAGATGTTCGAACACGCGGTCGAAATCGATACGGTCGTTCAGGCTGTCGACGGCGCTCGCGGTATTGCTCTGGAAGAAGCGCTCGATGTGGGAGCGCGTGAAGAACTCATTCACGATGAGTTGTTTGATGCCATCTTTGAATTCTTCGAAGCGGCTTGGAATGACGCCCGAGCCGTAAAGATAGGGCACTTTCTCGAACAGCATATAGATCGCCAGCCAATTGGTGATCGCGCCGGACAGGGCGAAGATGCCGGTATCGAACACCATGCTGGCGAACGGGCCGGGCATGAAATAGCCAATGACGGTGATGAGCAGGGAGATGAGATTGGTCGCGGAACTCATATTCATTGGTGAGGGTGTCCTTGATGACGCGCCGGCATTGTGCGCGATGGCGGGTGTGAAGCTCAATGTGAGGCGTCGACGGCAGGTCTTAAGGTCAGCCTCAGCGGTGAGGCCTTCGCGCGCGCCGGGCGGCTATAATGGTGCCGCGACGGTCCCCGCCAACCTGAGGATAGCCACGTGTATGCCCTGACTTCGCGCTACCGCGCCTTGCTGACTGCGAGTGTTACCTGTGTGTTGCTGGCGGCCTGCGCGCTGCAGCCCCAAGTACTGCCGATCACGCCGCAACTGGATGTCAGTCGTGCGCCCCATCGCGGCGATGGTCGCAGCATTGCGCTGGATACGATCGACGGCCGACCCGATAACGTGGTCGGCTACCGCGATCCGGCCGATACCAATTCCGCTATTACCACGGCCCCCGAGACCATGCGCGTGATCAAACGCGAGGTGGAGGGCGCCTATGCTGAACTCGGATTTCGCGTCGTGCCGCAGGGCGAGGAGGCCGACATCACCCTTGAAGTGCGGCTGACCGAGCTCGGCTACACACGTCAGAGCGGCAATGTGGTCAACAATATCCACACCGGAGCCACCATCGAAGCAACCAGCATCATGCACGGCAAGACGGTGACCGGCACCTATCGCGACAGCCAAGGCAAGGAAATGGTTTTGAAGCCGAACTTGGAAGACAACGCGGTGCTCATGAATAAACACCTGGCTGCGGCCTTGTCGCGCATGGTGGCCGATGCGCGGCTGACGACGGAGTAATGTTGTGCCGTGAGTGTGCGAATAAATTCGCACCTACGTAGGGCGGGCGCGGTCGTTATTCATGGCGCGTTTTCTGCCGCCCGCCGCCCCATCTCCCATGACCAACGCACTTCCTCTTCCTTGAAGAACAGCCCTTGCGCCTGCGCGCGTGGCAGTTGGCCGCGCAGCGCCGTATAACGTTGGCCAAGCTCATCGATCAGCGCCGCCAGCAGGGCGCGGGGCGCGATCGGTAGGTCGGGATAGTCGACCGACAGCATGTATTGATGTTCGAGCAGGGCGCGGGCCAGACGTAGGCGCGCCGTCGTCGCGCTACCGCTCGATGGCGCATCGACCAGCGCCTGGGCGCGATGGAGATAGTCGCGGTAGTTTTCGATGGCGACTGCCGCAGCGTTCTGATCGGCCTTGCCCACCATGGCCTCGGCTTCGGCGAGTTTCTCGCGCATATAGTCGAGACATAGCGTCAGACGCGCCGCGCTACCTGCCGCCAGCAACAGTGCGCTGTGCTCGCGCCAACTGTCCAACGGGTAGGACCATTGGTCCGGCGTGCGGCCTGGGTCAGGCAGCCATTGGAGATCGTTGAAGCTATTCAACAGGCCGTGGCCGGCGAGCGCCGCAACCGGCAGCAGCGCCAGTAGCAAAGCCGCGCGTCGACCTTTCACTGGTGGGCGCCGTCGCTCGTGAC
>JANLSI010000419.1:0-1773 GCA_031362345.1 Pseudomonadota bacterium | reverse complement strand
GTTGCCATTGTCATCGACTGTCGTGGTGGTCGTGGTGGTCCGTACAGACTTCGTAGGAGCACTACCGCAGCCCGTCAATCCGAGCAGCAACAGCACAGAAAGAACGATGGTTATGGGATGTCGCATGGGTGGTCTCCTTTCAATTGTGAGTACCACCAGCATGTCGCCAAAATAACCCTGGCGCTGTTCGATAGCGCACGTCATGGATTTATTTTTCGTGTGGATTTTTTTGTTGAGGCGGCTTATCGCACGCCTAAGCGGTGCTACGAACCGACGCGCGGCGATCGCGAGACTATTATCCACCGCTCATTCGCAATTCAGTTGCAGCAAATTCGCCGACAACCAGATGCGATCAGAGGTCATCATGAATACTTCCATTGTTGGGAAAACTGCCGTTGATAGCGCCACCCAGGTCGCTGCCGGTGCCGCCGAGAAACCTGTTCCCGATAGCGAGCGGGGCACCCCCTCCTTACCCCTTGGTCCAGTCGGCAGCGAAGACATCACCGTCAGGCGCCCGCCGGCAAGCAGCGCGAAGAAGGCGTTGACGGTCATGCCGCTGTTGACCACACCGCTCATCCGCATCAAGCACCTGCTCGCCGGCCTTATGCTGGTGAGCGTGGTCGGCTGCGGCACTACCACCGCTGACCGGGCGGTGAGCGGTGCGGGCATCGGTGCCGGTGCGGGCGCCGTGTTGGGCGCTGTGACCGGCTTAGGGCCAGGCACGGGCGCAGCGATAGGCGCGGCCACGGGCGCCGCAGCGGGTGGTCTAACCAAGAAGAAACAGATCAATCTGGGTAAACCGATCTGGCGCTAAACGTCGCGCCAAAATTACAGCGCTGACGTAGTCAGTGGCGGCGCTCGCGGGCGCCGCCACTGACTATGCGCTCTGCGCAAGGAGCAACTAGCTAGTCCTGAATACCGCGCCGAGTCGGTAAGCAAGATGACCCCAGTTCCACCAACGTGCGAGCGGAGACGGCAGGATAGCCCCGAGCGCGGTACACGCACTCGCCACCGCAAACGGATGCTGTCTGACGAAGCGTATGACCGACCAGCCCAGATCCACCAACGCCAGCGGTTGGCGGATCTGAGCCACCGTGTCACCAAGCTGGCGTCGATCACTGGCTATCTTGCCGAGTAATTGGCTGCGTCTTTGTTCAAAGCCGACGGTCGCGCTTTTCATAGCTTGCCGACGAGTTGCCGACCGTCGGCCCGCAACTCGCCTAGACTCGCGGCGAAGGGCGTGGACTTATGCCTTATCCTCACCACCGCCCAGGCCACCGCCGCCAGTCCCGCCACTGCATAGGTCGCGGCTAGAGTAAGCAGCACTAACAGCCGATGGTTGTCCCAATAGGCAACCAGCAACAGCGTGGTGGCCAAGGCCAACGCGAGTCCCAGACAAAAGCCTGCGAACAGGATCAGAACCAGCATTGCGAAGAAGTGCCTGCGCTCTTCTTCGAGCTCAAGGGCAAGGAGCTGCAAACGCGTGTGTACCACGCCCACCACGCCGGCGCTTAAACGCATTAGCGATTCGAGCAGTCTGCTGCGCACTGCGGCGCGTTCCGCCGCCACCGGTCTCAGCGCCGGCCGCTGAGCAGGCCCACCAGCACGCCAATGCCGGCCGCCACACCCAGCGCCGCCCAGGGGTTTTCCTGGATATAGGCATGGGTTGCAGTCACGGCTTCCTGGCCTGTCGCGCGCAATGACGCTTGGGCGTCGTCCAGTCGCGATTTCACGCGTGCCAAGGATTCTTCGGCGCGCGCCCGAACTTCGGCG
>JANLSI010000373.1:0-2913 GCA_031362345.1 Pseudomonadota bacterium | reverse complement strand
GGGCGCTTCAGCGACGGCGAGATCACGGTCGAAATCGCCGAGAACGTGCGCGGTCGCCATTGCATCGTCATCCAGTCGACCTGCGCGCCGGCCAACGACAACTTCATGGAACTGCTGGTGTTGATCGACGCTCTGCGGCGTGCCTCGGCCCATAGCATCACCGCGGTCATTCCCTACATGGGCTATGCCCGCCAGGATCGCCGCCCGCGCTCGGCGCGCGTGCCGATCACGGCCAAGGTGGTGGCCAATATGATCACTTCCGTCGGCACTACCCGCGTGCTGACCGTCGATCTGCATGCCGAACAGATCCAAGGCTTCTTCGACATCCCGATGGACAACGTCTACGCTTCGCCGGTGCTGTTGGGCGATATCTGGAAGCACGAATACGAGAACCTGATGGTGGTCTCGCCCGACGTTGGCGGTGTGGTGCGCGCGCGCGCCATCGCTCGTCAGCTCGACAACGCCGATCTGGCTATCATCGATAAGCGCCGCCCGCGCGCCAACGAGTCGCAGGTTATGAATATCATCGGCGATGTCGCGGGTCGCACCTGCGTGATGGTCGATGACATGGTCGACACGGCCGGCACGCTGTGCCGCGCGGCCGAGGCTTTGAAGGACCACGGCGCGCGCAAAGTGGTGGCCTATTGCACCCATCCGGTGCTGTCGGGTAAGGCCATCGACAATATCAACCGCTCGACGCTCGACGAACTGGTGGTGTGTGACACCATCCTGCTGTCCGAGGCCGCCGTCGGCTGCGAGAAGATTCGCCAGTTGTCGGTCGCGAGCCTGATCGGCGAGTGCATCAGTCGCATCTCCTCGGGCCAGTCGCTGAGCTCGATGTTCGTCGATTGAAGATTTGAGATTCGCGGTGCCGGCTAGCGGCGCCGTTTTGTGAAAAGCCATCGTTGCGCCTGGTCGCGGGTTGACGAAGGTGTTTTTGTTTTGCTTAGAGATTATCTGGAGTATCGAACCATGGAAAAATTCGCAATCACTGCCGTGACTCGCGCAGACAGGGGTAAGGGTGCGAGCCGCCGCCTGCGTCGCGAGGGCAAACTTCCCGCCGTGTTATATGGTGGCCATGCTGACCCGGTCGCCATCACGCTCGACCATAACGACATCTTGCTGCACACCGCGCACGAAGCCTTTTATTCGCACATCCTGACCCTGAAACTCGACGACAAGGTCGAGCGCGTGGTGGTCAAGGACATGCAACGTCACGTCTACAAGCCGCGCATCCTGCACATGGATCTGCTGCGGGTGTCGGAAACTGAGGCGCTGAACATGCGCGTGCCGATCCACTTTCTGAACGAAGAGAAGTGCGTGGGCGTCAAGATCAGTGGCGGCGTGATCGCGCACCAGATGGCTGACGTCGAAATCACCTGTCTGCCGAAAGATCTGCCGGAATTCATCGAAGTCGACCTCGAACAGATGAATATCGGCGACACCGTGCATATCGGCGAGCTCACGCTGCCGGCCGGTGTGCAGCTCACCGCGCTGCTGCATGGCGGTGATGTCACCCTGGCGGTGGTCACGGTCTACGCGCCGCGCGGCACCGAAGCCGAGACCCCGGCGGCGAGCGCCTGACACGACCTGCGCCGGCGCGTACGCAGCACCAGGCGGCGAACGTGTCCGGCGCGGATACCGTGCAACTGGTGGTCGGCCTCGGCAACCCCGGGGCCGGCCATGTCGAAGACCGACACAATGTCGGTTTCTGGCTGGTCGATGCGCTCGCCGCCCGTCTCAAGACCGAGATGCGCGGTGAGTCGCGCTACAAAGGCGAACTCGGGCGTGCGGCCTCGGGCTTGCGTTTGCTGAAGCCCACTACCTATATGAACCTCTGCGGCGAATCGGTCGCAAGCTGCGCCACCTATTTCCGCATTGCGCCGCCCAATTTGTTGGTGGTGCATGATGAACTCGATCTGCCGGTCGGCAGCGTGCGCCTGAAGCGTGGCGGCGGTCATGGCGGCCACAACGGTCTGCGCAGTATCGAGCAGATGCTCGGCAGCAATGACTACTTACGCATTCGTCTCGGTATCGGCCATCCAGGTGTCGGGCGCGATGTCGCCGGCTATGTGTTGTCACGTCCACCGGCCGCCGAGCGCGAGGCCATCGAAGCCGCTATCGTCGCCGTATTGGATAACTTCGAGACCCTCATCAACGGCGGCTTCAACCGCGCCATGAATACGCTCAACCAGCGTGTGGCCAAGGGATAAGGAATAGAGCGATGGGTTTCAAATGCGGTATCGTCGGCCTGCCCAATGTCGGCAAGTCCTCGCTGTTCAATGCGCTGACCTCGGCGGCCATCGCGGCCGAGAATTATCCCTTCTGTACCATCGAACCCAACGTCGGCATCGTCGCGGTGCCGGACCCGCGTCTCGACAAGCTCGCCGCCATCGTCAAGCCACAGAAAGTAGTGCCGTCCAGCATGGAATTCGTCGACATCGCCGGTCTGGTGGCGGGCGCCTCCAAGGGCGAAGGTCTCGGCAATAAATTCCTCGCCCACATCCGCGAGACCAACGCCATAGCCCACGTCGTACGCTGCTTCGACAACGACAACATCACCCATGTCGCCGGCCGCATCGATCCCATCGCCGACATCGAAGTGATCGACACCGAACTCGCGCTGGCCGATCTCGACACCGTCACACGCGGCCTCGATCGCGCCGAGAAAGCCGCCAAGTCCGGTGACAAAGAACAGCGCGCGCGTGCCGACAGCTACAAGTTACTGTTCGCCGCGCTCGACGAAGGCCGCCCGATCCGCACCCTCGAACTCGATGACCACACCCGCGCTCTACTGCGCGAAGTGAGCCTGCTTACTGCCAAGCCGGTAGTGTTCGTTGCCAACATCGACGAAGCCCATCTCGGCGGCAACGACTACAGCCAGCGCGTCGCCGACTATGCCGACCAGAACGG
>JANLSI010000348.1:0-4025 GCA_031362345.1 Pseudomonadota bacterium | reverse complement strand
TAACCGCATCATCAACGAACAGTGGCAGGGCATTCCTCATGCCCGTGTGCTGACCAAGATGACGGAATACATCGAAATCATACGGCGCATGGCGGCGACCCGCCTGGGTGGACGGGTGGATTTCGATGGCGCGGTGCACAGCACGCACTGGTCGCCGGTGATCGATCCCGGTGACAAGGTTTTTCCCATCGTACTGGCGGCAGTGTTTCCAAGCATGTTGAAAGTCGCAGCGCGGATTGCCGATGGCATTGGCGGCGGTGCGACCTTGGGCGTCGATTATCTGCGCGAGGTATTGTGTCCCCAGGCGGCCGCAGCGGCGGCACAGGTGGGGCGTGACCCGGCCACGCTGCGCTGGTCGGCGGTCGGCGTGCTGGCCATGCATGAAGAGCGCGAATTGGCGCGTGCAGCGGCGCGCTCGGCGCTGTGTCACTTCTATGCGCCGCTACCCCACCCGTATTACGAACACACCATGCGTGAGCAGGGTTTCGGCGCGGCCGCCGATGCCGCACTCAAGTACATGCCGGCCGGCCAACTGGCGGCGGCTATGGCGGCCATCTCTGACGAATGTGTCGACCGCATCGTGATCGCCGGCACGCCAGCCGAATGTCAGGCGCGCATTGCGGCCTACGCGTGCGTGCTCGATGAGCTGTTGCTGCTCAACGTATCACCAGCCCTGCAAGGCAATGTCGTGATGGGCTATCAGCCCCTCATGCGCCTGCCGGCGGCGCTCAGCGCGGCACTTCGAGCTTGAAGGCGATGGTTACGCGCAGATCGCCGCAGGCACGGCTCGGCGGTCGACCGGCATGGTCGATGCGCGAGTCGAAGAATAGGCCGCGATTAGGCGTCGGTAACCACGCGCGCGCGATCTCTTCGCCGTCGTAGAACACGGTCTCGCCTTCCCATTCGCGTCGCCACTCAAGCATCGGGTAATAGAGCAGCGTATAGGTCTCGTCACGCAAATCGTCCTTATGGGGCTGACCGCCCTGACCGAAGGTATGACCATTGGCGTAGACCCGGACGATGCGCAGCGGACGCTGGGCGAGGCCCTCACAGATCGGTTGCGCGTGACGCCAGGCGGATGCGAGCAAAGGCTCGCCATCGAGATCCATTTTCCAAAACGGCAGGGAGCGGCCGGCCACCGACACGTTGCCGAACAGCCACGCGGGCCGCTGGCACAGGTCCCAGATTGCACGCTGCAGATCGGGCGGCAGCAAGGACGGCAGTACCGCCAGCATGGGTGTCATGTCTCGGCCCACATCCGCATAAGCGTGTGATAGCTGTTGTTCAATGCATGCAAATCGCTGCTGTCGCCATGACGAGCATGCAGAGCGCCCATCGCCCGGTCCATCTGCTGCAGGAGTCGGCGGCGTTCGGGATCGCGAATGATGCTTTCGACCCAGGTGATGGCCGCCAGCCGCACGCCACGGGTGACGAGTGCAACGCGGTGCACAAAGTAGGGCGGGTAGGCGATCAAGGAACCAGCCGGCAGTTTTACTTGTCGTTCTTCATTGCCGGTGTTGATCACCAGTTCGCCGCCGTCGTAGCTGGCCGGATCAGAAAGAAAGAGCGTGACGGCGACATCGGTGCGCATCTGAGCAGGACTGAGCAGAATGGCATTGTCGACATGTTCTCCGTAACTCATGCCCGCCTCGTAGCGACTGAACAGCGGTGGAAAAGCACGGCGTGGAAAAGCGCTGTGGTGAAACAGCGCATGACGTTTGAGGGCATCGAGCACCAGTCGCGCGCATTCCTGTACGGCGGGATGATCGATGGGCAATTGCTCGTTGAATTTGACCGCCGCTGCGAGGCCTCGCGCAGTGCCCTTGCCGGCAACCGCCGGCACCGTCGCGAATACGGCGTGTATAGCTGCGATTTCGGCGTCACTCAGCACGTGGTCGATGCGGGTCAGCATGGCACTGGGGCTCGGTTGGGTTCGTTTAATTATGTCCGAGCCGTTAGGGACAGGCCAGACGTCGCGCTCAGTCCGGTGGCACGATAGACGCACGGCTTAGGGTAGGATGTTGGCCAGCGTATTCAGCGAGGCGAGCAGGCATGAACGAAGAAGACCCGAGCAGTTTCGACCCTGAGCGCAGCACGCATCCGCTGCGTAATAGCGTGCTGGCCGCGCTCGCCGTGGCGGTGTTGCTGGTGGTCGGCTTGATGTTCTTCTGGGACGACGAGCCGGCCTTGTTCGATGTCCGCGCGGCGGCGCGCAATCAGGTGACCTCGGCCGACGACGCCAGCATCACCGGTGTGACAACGGTCGCAACCCTGGTGCAGGTGGCCGAGACCCTGCTCGACAAACGCGGCGGCTATCTGTCCAACGATCGCCTGCCGCCCGGGGTCTTGATGGACAATGTGCCGAACTGGGAATTCGGTGTACTGACCCAGGTGCGCGACCTGGCCAAGGCGCTGCGTAATGATTTCAGTCGCTCTCAGACCCAGTCCAGCGAGGACCCCGATCTGGCAGTGGCCGAGCCGCAGTTCAATTTCGATAACGGCTCGTGGTTCCTGCCCGCCACTGAAGGCGAGTATCGCAAAGCGATCACGGCCCTGCAGCGCTATCTCAATCGGCTGGTCGACGACAACCACGAGGATGCGCAGTTCTATGCGCGTGCCGACAACCTCGCCGACTGGCTGGCCATCGTCGAGAAACGGCTCGGCAGTCTGTCGCAGCGCTTGAGCGCTTCGGTGGGTGTGTCGCGCGTCAACGTCGACCTGGGCGGCGAGAGCAGTGCTGGTCAGTCCAAACCGCGAGCGACCCAAGTCGATATCAAAACCCCGTGGACCAAACTCGACGATGAGTTCTATGAAGCGCGTGGCGCGACCTGGGCTTTGATTCTGTTCCTGCGCGCCATCGAGATCGACTGCCACTCGGTGCTGGAGAAAAAGAACGCGCTGGTCAGTCTGCAGCAGATTATCCGCGAGCTGGAGTCGACCCAGGCGCCGATCTGGAGTCCGGTGATCCTCAATGGCACCGGCTTTGGCTTCGTCGCCAATCACTCGCTGGTGATGGCCTCGTTCATTTCGCGCGCCAATGCGGCGGTCATCGATCTGCGTAACTTGCTTTCCAACGGCTGACCATGCGGCGGCGGACAGCGACGCAATGACGGGCGGGCTGCGCAGCGAGCGCTTGCGCGACGAGGGCGATGCCGCCGCGCTGCTCGTCGATGGCATGACTATCGCCATTGGTGAGCCGGCGCCGATGGCGATAGTGCGGGCCATCATCCGTCGTGGTCTGCGCGATCTGACCGTGATCGCAAGTGGCTTGCATCTCGACATGCTGATTGCTGCCGGTTGCGTCAGAAAGACCATCAGCTATTACGCCGGCGGCGGCTTCGGTGTGCCGGTCGCGCCGGCGTTTCGGCGCGCAGCGGAACGCGGCGAAATCGAGGTCTGGGAATGCGAGGAAGGCATACTCACTAGTGGCCTTGAGGCGGCGGCTAAGGGCTTGCCCTTTCTGCCCTGGCGCGGTGGTGTGGGTACTTCGCTGCCGCAGATCAACCCCGATCTGAAAATCATGCGCGACCCGATCTGCGGCGACACCCTCATCGCTGTGCCGGCCATCCGACCTGACTTAGCCCTGCTGCACGCGGCGCGCGCCGATGTCTACGGCAACGTTCAACATTGCGGTGGTCCGGGTTGGCTGGATCTATTCCTGCACCGTGCTGCCGCCTGCACCATCGTGCAGGTCGAGCAGATAATCCCAAACGAAGAAGTGCGCGCCGATCCCTGGGCCACCACCATCGGCCGTGCCGATGTCGTGGTGCGCATGCCCTATGGCGCACATCCCTATTACAGCCGCGGTTATTACGTGCAGGACAGCGCCTTGCTCAAGGAATACGTGCTAGCCGCCGAGCAAGAAGGCGCCGCGCTTGAGCGCTTCCTCAGCCACTACTGTCGTGAGCCAGCCAGTCATGGCGACTATCTCGAACGCATCGGCATCAAGCGGTTGCTTGGACTCTACGAGTACTGAGGACGCGCCATGCCCGATAATTGCAGCGTCTCCGAACTGCTGGCCTGTT
>JANLSI010000340.1:0-3160 GCA_031362345.1 Pseudomonadota bacterium | reverse complement strand
TTGCGTGTCAGCGTATGCCGAGCGAGGGGGTCAGTTGACGGCGAGTCGCAAAATGAGTTTGACCGTCAAGTACATTAGTAGCACGAGCACTATCGTCGCTATCAAGCCGACGACGATATACTGACCGGCCGTACCGCGCGCAAAATCGCGGGCATGATTGCGCGAACTCTGTACACCAAGCAGCCCCGCCATGATGCTGCCCACTACCTCGCGCAATGACAATGGCTTGGTATGCTCAGGGTCAGGTTCAGGCGCGGGCATCAAATTGGGCGTTTGCATCGAACGGTTGCCGGGACGGGCGCGGACGCATCCGGGTCAGACTATGCTTGGGGATATGAGGGTGGAGAGAGCAACATGCTTGAGCGTATCAGAGAAGACATAAGCAGTGTATTCGAGCGTGATCCGGCCGCGCGCCACACACTTGAGATCCTGACCTGCTATCCCGGCGTGCACGCGGTGCTGGTCCATCGCATTAGTCACAAACTTTGGCGTGTTGGGCTCAAATGGGCGGCGCGCTTCCTATCCCATGTCGCGCGCTTCCTGACGGGTATCGAGATCCACCCGGGGGCGACCATCGGCCGGCGCTTCTTCATTGACCACGGCATGGGCGTGGTGATCGGCGAAACCGCCGAAATCGGCGACGACTGCACGCTTTACCACGGTGTGACCCTGGGCGGCACGACCTGGGAGAAGGGTAAACGCCACCCGACGCTCGAAAACGGCGTGGTGATCGGTGCCGGCGCTAAGGTGCTGGGCCCGATCACAATCGGCGCCAACGCCCGCATCGGCTCCAACGCCGTGGTCGTTCGTGATGTACCGATCAATGCCACCGTCGTCGGCATCCCCGGCCGCGTGGTGCAGGCAGTCGATGAGAAATTCCGGCAGCGCGCCGAAACCGCACGCAAACTGGGCTTTGATGCCTATGGCCAAGTGCCCAATATGCCCGATCCGGTATCCCAGGCGCTTGATTCGCTGCTCGATCATGCGCGCGAGGTCGAAAACGAAATCGCGCAGCTGCGCTCCCGTGTCGAGGCCGCCGAGGCGGTGGCGCGCGCCGCCAACGAGACTGCCGTCAACTCCTGAGCTTTGCCCCGCCAAATACTTGACCAATTTAGTCGGGTACACGACAATTGCCTAGTGTTTTACTCGGATATGAATCCGAGCTACCCCAGGAGGTCAGGGCCGATGAGACTCACGACGCGCGGAAGATATGCGGTAACGGCGATGTTGGACCTAGCCCTGCACTATGACCGCGGGCCGGTCTCGCTGGCGGAAATCGCTGATCGTCAAGGTATCTCCCAGTCCTACCTCGAGCAGCTGTTCGCACGCCTGCGGCGCAACGGGCTGGTCGATGGCATGCGCGGTCCGGGCGGCGGCTACAAACTTGGCCGACCGGGTTCGGCAATTTCGGTGGCGGACGTCATCGATGCCGTCAACGAAACCGTCGACGCAACGCGCTGCGGTGGCCGCCGCAATTGCCAGGGCGAGCAACGCTGCCTGACGCATGACCTGTGGGAGGATTTGTCCACTCAGATCCGCGATTTTCTGAGCAGCGTCAGCCTTGACCAACTGGTCCGGCAGAACGGCGTACAGACCCTGCATCGTCTGAAGAAAGGTCACCTCGGCGAGCTGCGTCCCGAGGCGGCCGTCTAAGCGTGTAGCGCTCAAGCGAGAGAATTATGGCTATTACACTGACAGAACGCGCCGCCAACCGGGTGCGCGACTTCATGACCCGCGAACCGGCCGCCGGCCTGCGCCTGTCGGTCAAGCCGACGGGTTGTTCGGGCTACATGTACGTGGTCGAGATGACCAAGGACGTGCTCGATCAGGACCAGGTGTTCGAATCCCATGGTGTCGCTGTGGTAGTCGACGACCAGAGCCTGAAATATCTCGACGGCACCGAAGTCGACTTTGCCCGCGAAGGCCTCAATGAAGGCTTTCGCTTCGCTAACCCTAACGTCGCCGCCACCTGTGGCTGCGGCGAGAGCTTCAGCCTTTAAGGTCGCTACCCAAGGATTATTCCCCGATGGCGAGTAACGCCCAGGAAGTCGCCGAATTCGTCGATCGGCATTACGCAGCCGGATTCGTCACCGATATCGAATCTGACACCGTCCCGCCCGGTTTGGACGAAGACACCATCCGGCTGATCTCGGCGAAGAAAGACGAGCCGGAGTGGATGCTGGAGTGGCGGCTGAAAGCCTTCGCCCGCTGGCAAACCATGCGCGAGCCAACGTGGGCCCACGTTCACTACCCACCGATCGATTTCCAGGCGATTTCCTATTACGCAGCGCCGAAGTCGGCCAAGGACCGGCCCCAGAGCCTGGACGAGATCGACCCGAAACTGCTCGAAACTTACGAGAAGCTCGGCATTCCGCTCGAAGAGCAGAAAATGCTGGCAGGTATCGCCGTCGACGTCGTGTTCGACAGCGTTTCCGTACACACCACGTTCCGCGACAAGCTGGCTGAAGCGGGCGTGATCTTCTGCTCGTTCTCGGAAGCGGTGCGTGAGCATCCTGACCTGGTCCGCAAGTATCTCGGCACGGTGGTACCGGTTGCCGACAATTACTACGCGGCGCTCAACTCAGCGGTATTCACCGACGGGTCCTTCGTCTACATCCCGAAGAACACGCGCTGCCCGATGGAGTTGTCGACCTATTTCCGTATCAACGCGATGAACACCGGACAGTTCGAGCGCACGCTGATCATCGCTGATGAAGGTGCTTACGTCAGCTATCTCGAAGGCTGCACCGCGCCGATGCGCGACGAAAACCAGCTCCATGCAGCGGTGGTCGAGCTTATTGCCTTGGACGACGCCTCGATTAAGTACTCGACCGTGCAGAACTGGTATCCAGGTGATGCGGAAGGTCGCGGCGGCATCTACAACTTCGTCACCAAGCGCGGCGACTGCCGTGGCGCACGCTCCAAGATTTCCTGGACCCAAGTTGAGACCGGTTCGGCCATCACCTGGAAATACCCGAGCTGCATCCTGAAAGGCGAGAACTCGGTCGGTGAGTTCTATTCGGTAGCGCTGACCAACAACATGCAACAGGCCGATACCGGCACCAAGATGATTCACATTGGTCGCAATACCCGCAGCACCATAGTCTCAAAGGGGATTTCGGCCGGGCGGGCGCAGAACGCGTATCGCGGCCTGGTGAAG
>JANLSI010000337.1:0-1729 GCA_031362345.1 Pseudomonadota bacterium | reverse complement strand
GCCGCCAGCACACCGATCACGCCATGCACGGCGGCCGTGGTATCGGCCTGGGAGATCGGGAAATCCACCGCACGGTTGTGCCCCAGCTCGGCGAAGCGATCGATGAGCCCGCTTTCGGCGTGCAAGACCGGCGCATAGGCGGCGCGATCACGCTCTGGGCCAACTTGGCCGAAGCCCGAAATCGAAAGCATGATGAGGCTCGGTTTGCGCGCCGACAGCGTCGCCCAGTCGAGGCCGAAGCGCGCCATCACACCTGGGCGAAAATTCTCGACCAGGATGTCGGCGACATCGATCATCTCAAGCAGCAGCGCGCTGGCACCGGCCACCTTGAGATCGACGCAGATGTTGCGCTTGCCGGCGTTGTGCTGGGTGAAATGGCTGGCGAGATTGCCGATGCGGCTGCCGTACGCACGGGTCATGTCGCCATCGGGCGGTTCGACCTTCACCACGTCGGCGCCGAGATCGGACAAGATGCGCGTCGCGAATGGTCCTGACAGTGCGCGGGTCAGATCGAGCACCTTGGTGTTTTGCAGCGGAAACGCCATAGGGGCCTACCTTGAATGATGGTGCGTGCGCGTGGCTGGTCAGGATAACCGGCGCATGGCTTGAACACGAGACGCACAAATTGTCGTAGGCTCAGCGCCCGAATCGGGTGGCGTTGCCATCCCATGCGGTGCGCAAGCGCGGTTTAAGACGGTAGGACGAGCCGCAGACGCGCACAACCCTGCGCAATGTCTGCCCAGCTTGCGATGTCCGACACGACCTCGATCAGCGTCGCCGCTTCGCACACAAGTAACAGATCTGCACGGTGGGTAGTGAGCGCGCTGGCCAGGGCGGCGATACCGGGGGCATGGGCGACCAGCAACAAACTATCGACATCGGCTGCGTCATTGCGCAGCAGGTCAATCATCGCCCCGGCCTCAGCGTTATACAGCTTTTCACGCACACTTAAGCGCGTCTTCCAGCCGGCGGCGACCCGCACTGCCTCGGCGCTCTGCTGCGCCCGCACGGCACTGGAACAGAGGATGCGCTCCGCCACCCACGCGTGCTCTCGCAGCCACGCGCCCAGCGCTTGCGCTTGGGCCAAGCCACGCGCTGACAGCGGGCGTGCTAGATCCTTCATCGTGCCCGAAATGGCGATGGCTTCCGCATGTCGCAGTAACAGCAGGGATTTCATGCTTGCTCCTCATTGGCCTTGGTCGTGAATTGTAGGAAAGCCACGCGCTGAGTTCACCTTGCATGTTCGAATCCGCCCTCGCTACTATCTCGCGCAAGAAACCCACAGCCCTAGCGGCTTCACCCAGGCGCGAGGATAGCTACCGTGTCGAATACCGAACTCTCCCTAGTCGCACGCCGCGCGGCATGGCGCGCTTCTCTTAAGGAAGAGGTGCTGTGGCCGACGCAACGCATCTGCGATCCCCATCATCATTTGTGGGGACACCAGGACGACGAATACTTCGCCGCCGAATTGGCCGCCGATATCGGTGACGGTCACAAGGTGCTGAAAACCGTCTACGTCGAATGCGAATGGGGCTATCGCACCACGGGACCGGTGGAAATGGCGCCGGTCGGCGAAACCGAATTCGTCGTTGCGCAGGACGAGATCTTGCGTGCGCAGCTTGGCCATTGTGTGATCGCCGGCATCATTGCCTTTGCCGATCTGCGCCTCGGCCGTGCGGTGCGACCGGTGCTCGATGCCCATCGCGCAGCCGGCCACGGGCGTTTCTGT
>JANLSI010000288.1:0-2008 GCA_031362345.1 Pseudomonadota bacterium | reverse complement strand
CCGTTCGATCCGCGGCTGATCATGGAGATCGCACCGGCGGTGGCGGAGGCGGCGATGCGTAGTGGTGTGGCCACGCGCCCGCTCGCCAGCCTCAAGGACTATCGTGAGCAACTGACTAAGTTCGTGTTCCAGTCGGTGCTGCTGATGAAGCCGCTGTTCGAACGCGCGCGCCAGGATCGCAAACGTATTGCTTATGCCGATGGTGAATCCGGCACGGTACTGCGCGCGGTGCAGTCAGTCGTCGATGACGGCCTCGCGCGGCCGGTGCTGGTCGGGCGCCCGCAGGTGATCAACAAGCGCATCGTCGATCTGGGTCTGCGCATGGTCGCCGAGCGCGATTTCGAGGTGGTCAACCCGGAATCCGACGAGCGCTATCGCGAATATGTGGAGGACTACCACGGCGTGATGAAGCGCCGCGGCGTGACCTTGCAGGACGCGCGCGACGTATTACGTTCGAACACCACGGTCATCGCGGCGTTGTTGGTGCGCAAGGGCGCGGCCGACGCCATGCTGTGCGGTCTGGTGGGCGAATATCACGAACATCTGCGTCATGTGCGCGATCTACTCGGTACCCGCCCTGGTGTGCGCGACATGGCCGCCATGAACGTGCTGGTGCTGCGCAAGGGCACGCTATTCCTGTGCGATACCTATGTGCATGCCGAACCGAGCGCTGAGCAAATCGCCGAGAGCACCATCCTCGCCGCCGATCAGGTACGGCGTTTCGGATTGACACCCAAGGTCGCGCTGCTGTCCCATTCCAACTTCGGCACGCGCGATACGGCCAGTGCGCTGCGTCTGCGCGAGGCCTTGGCCTTGATCCATGCACGGGCGCCCGATCTGGAAGTCGATGGCGAGATGCAGGCTGACGCGGCGCTGGTGCCCAACATCCGTAACAAGGCCTTGTCCGATTCGACGCTGGAAGGTCAGGCCAATCTGCTGATGATGCCGAGCATGGACGCCGCCAATATCGCGCTTAATTTATTGACCGTTATGGGCGAGGGCGTATCGGTCGGCCCGATCCTGCTTGGCTGCCGTTACGCCGCGCATATCCTTACGCCTTCGGCGACGGTGCGTCGAGTGCAAAACATGAGCGCCCTGGCGGTGGTGGACGCGCAGCTCTTGAGCGGTGCGTGAGGGCTAAACGACAAATCCTTCAGATCCGCCGAAAAGGGCGGTTATATTTCCGCGACGCAAAGGCATTGTTGGAGGACCTGGGATAGCGGCTCGACAGTGGCGACCGAGTGCCGATTCCATTGCCATAGGCCAACTTGACGTGAACAGGCGCCGTTTGCAATAGTAAGAACTCGCTAAGTCTTACTCTATGGGAGATCTCGATGCGTATCACAGCAAAGGGGCAGGTGACGATTCCCGTTGAAATTCGAGAACGATTAGGACTGCTACCCAACAGCGAAGTGGAATTTGTGGTCGAAGGTACTGCGGTGCGGCTGCGCAAGGCGCGTAAAGCCACCAGTGGGCGAGGACGGAGCATCGTGCAGCATCTCAAGGGCAAAGCGACCTCGGGCATGACGACCAAGCAAATCATGGCACTTACTCGCGCGAGCGACTAATGCCAGTTCTGGTCGATAGCAATGTCCTGCTGGATGTCTTAACCGAAGATCCAGAATGGGGCGCATGGTCGATGGAGGCCTTAGCGGTTCAGGCGGATCGGGACGTGCTCGCGATAAATCCGATCATCTACGCTGAGGTCTCCGTCGGATTCGCTCGCATTGAGGACCTTGAAGCGGCCTTGCCGGCCGCCAGCTTCCATCGGCTGCCGCTGCCCTGGGAAGCCGCGTTTCTTGCCGGTAAGTGCTTCGTGTCCTATCGCAAGCGGGGCGGTGTGAAATCTTCGCCGTTACCGGATTTCTATATCGGCGCACACGCGAGCATTTCACGCCTGACCTTACTCACCCGTGATGCGACACGCTATCGAACCTATTTCCCGAAGCTCAAGCTGCTTGCGCCGTGAGCCGCACGTCGGCGCACGGATTCAGATCGAGGACATAGG
>JANLSI010000285.1:0-4640 GCA_031362345.1 Pseudomonadota bacterium | reverse complement strand
CTTTCTTAATTTAACGAAATTCATCGGAGGAGAATAACTATGGAATCTGTAGTTGCCTTTTCGGCCCTGGCTGCCGGTGTCATGGTCGGTATGGGTGCGTTGGGTGCGGGTGTCGGCATTGGCATCCTTGGCAGCAAGTTCCTGGAAGGCGCGGCCCGCCAGCCTGAACTGGTGCCGATGTTGCAGGCGCGCATGTTTCTCATGCTGGGTCTGACCGACGCTGTGCCGATTATCGCTATCGCCTTCGCGGCGCTGATGATGTTCGCCAACCCCTTCCTCGGCCAGGTTGCTCCCTAAGCCGTAGTCAAGATCTAGCCAGGCCAATCGTCATGAACATGAATCTGACACTGCTGGGACAGATGATATCTTTCGGGGTATTCGTCTGGTTCTGCGTCAAATACGTGTGGCCGCCGATCATCAAGGCTTTGGAAGAGCGTGAGACCCGCATCGCCGACGGCCTCGCCGCCGGTGAGCGTGGTAAGCACGACCTTGAGCTTGCCGAGAAGCGTGCGACCGAACTCCTGCGCGTGGGCAAGCATAAGGCCCAGGATTTCATCAATCAGGCGCACAAACGCGCCGATGAAATCGTCGAGGCGGCCAAGCACACAGCGCGTGAAGAAGCCGAGCGGATCAAACAGTCAGCCGGCGCTGAGATCGAGCAGAATCGCAATCGCGCTCGTGATGAACTGCGTGGCCAGGTCGCGCGTCTGGCCTTGGTCGGTGCCGAACAGATCCTGATGCGGGAAGTCGACGAGAAGGTGCATCGCGACGTGCTCGACAAGCTCGCGGCCAACCTGTAGCTGCGGTCATGCAAGAGAAACTCACTATTGCCCGTCCCTACGCCGCTGCGGCTTTTGCCTACGCTGTCGAGCATGGCGAGGTCGCAGCCTGGTCGGACACCTTGCAGATTTTGGCGAGCGCTGTGACCGACCCGCTTCTAGCCGGTTTCATTGGTCACCCCAAGGTCAGCAACGCCCAGCTCCTGAACTTGGTTGGCGATTTATTCGGCACGCGGCTTTCCTCCGCGGGTCGCAATTTCGTTGCGACCCTGATCGAGGCTGAACGCCTCGAACTGGCGCCGGAAATAGCCCAGCTCTTCGAACGCAGCCGCGCTAAGGCCGCGGGCCAGGTGAAAGTCGAAGTCATTTCGGCATATCCCCTGAGCGACGCCGAAACCGCCAAGCTCAATGCCGCAATGCGTAGCCGACTAGGGAAGGATTGCAAAATCCAAGCTTCCGTCGATGCCTCGCTCATAGGAGGCGCGGTGGTCAGGGTAGGCGATTCCGTGATCGATCTTTCGTTGCGTGGCCGTTTGACGGCACTCGCCCAGCAAGCCGGCTGAAGATCAGCTCCATACGAAACTATTTAGTCTTTGCCGCAGAGGATTGCCATGAGCATCAGCGCAACTGAGATCAGCGAACTGATCAAGAAGAAGATCGAAAGCCTCGATTTGAAGGCCGAAGCACGCACCGAAGGTACCGTGGTCAGCCTGTCCGACGGCATCGCCCGCATCCACGGTCTGTCGGACGTTATGCAGGGCGAGATGATCGAGTTTCCGGGCGGCGTGTTCGGCCTCGCACTGAACCTCGAACAGGATTCGGTGGGCTCGGTTATTCTCGGTCAGTACGAACACATCTCGGAAGGCGACACCTGCCGCTGCACGGGGCGTATTCTCGAAGTGCCGGTCGGTGAGGCCCTGCTCGGTCGTGTTGTCAACTCGCTGGGTAAGCCGATCGACGGCAAGGGTGACATCAACACCAGCATGACCCAGCCGATCGAAAAGATCGCGCCCGGGGTCATTCAGCGTCAATCGGTCAGCCAACCAGTGCAAACCGGTCTGAAATCGATCGATGCCATGGTGCCGGTCGGACGCGGCCAGCGCGAACTGATTATCGGCGACCGTCAGACCGGTAAGACGGCGGTCGCAATCGACGCGATCATCAATCAGAAGGGCACGGGCATTAAGTGTATCTACGTTGCCATCGGTCAGAAGGCATCGTCGATCAACACCGTCATTCGCAAGCTCGAAGAGCACGGCGCGATGGAGCACACCATCATCGTTGCGGCCACTGCCTCTGATTCTGCCGCCATGCAGTACATCGCGCCCTACGCCGGTTGCGCGATGGGTGAATACTTCCGCGACCGTGGCGAAGACGCACTGATCATCTACGACGATTTGACCAAGCAGGCCTGGGCTTACCGCCAAGTGTCTCTGTTGCTGCGCCGCCCACCGGGGCGCGAAGCCTATCCCGGTGACGTGTTCTATCTCCACTCGCGTCTGCTTGAGCGCGCCTCGCGTATCAACGCCGCAGAAGTCGAGCGCCTGACCAAGGGCGAAGTAAAGGGCAAAACCGGTTCCTTGACCGCCTTGCCTATTATCGAGACCCAGGCCGGCGACGTGTCGGCCTTCGTGCCGACCAACGTAATTTCCATCACCGACGGCCAGATCTATCTCGAAACCAACCTGTTCAACTCGGGCTTCCGTCCAGCCATCAATGCGGGACTGTCGGTGTCTCGGGTGGGTGGTGCGGCGCAGACCAAGATCATCAAAAAGCTCGGTGGCGGCGTGCGCTTGGCGCTGGCCCAGTATCGTGAATTGGCGGCCTTCTCACAGTTCGCTTCGGATCTCGACGAAGCGACCCGCAAGCAGCTCGAGCGCGGTCAGCGCGTCATGGAGTTGATGAAGCAGAAGCAGTATTCGCCGCTGTCGGTGGCGCAGATGGCCATCAGTCTGTTCGCCGTCGATCGTGGTTATATCGACGATGTCGAGTTGGCCAAGGTCGGCGATTTCGAAGATGCGCTGCACAGTTATATGGCGTCCTCGCACAAGGCCCTGGTCGACAAGATCAATGAGGCAGGCGACCTCGACGACGCTATTGAGAGCGGACTGAAGTCCGCCCTCGAAAGTTTCAAGACCACGCAGAGCTGGTAAGCGCAACACCCGGGGTAGTCGAGCATGGCCGCAGCCAAAGAAATTCGCACTAAAATTGCGAGCGTCAAGAATACGCAGAAAATTACCAAGGCCATGGAAATGGTCGCGGCGAGCAAGATGCGTAAGGCGCAGGAGCGCATGGCTGCGGCGCGACCCTATGCCGACAAGATGCGCAATGTAGTTGCGCACATTGCCCACGCCAATAGCGAATATAAGCACCCGTTTTTGCTCCAGCGCGACATCAAGCGTATCGGCGCAATTGTCGTCACTACCGATCGCGGTCTATGCGGCGGTCTGAACGGCAACCTGTTCCGTCAGGCGCTGCGCCAATTCCAGCAATGGGAAGGCGAAGGCAAAGAACTCGACCTCGCCGTGATCGGCACCAAGGGCGTGGGTTTCTTCTCGCGTATCGGCGGTCGCGTCGTTGCGCAAGTGAGCGCGCTCGGCGATTCGCCGCAGCTGGAGCAGCTGATCGGTACCATCAAGATCATGCTTGACGCCTATGACCAAGGTCGCGTCGATCAGGTCTTCTTGATCTACAACCAGTTCGTCAACCGCATGACGCAAAAGCCAAGCTTCGAGCAGCTGTTACCCCTGCCGCCGAGTGAATCAGCTGATCTCAAGCATCACTGGGATTACATCTACGAGCCGGAAGCGCGCGAAGTCATGGATCACCTGCTGTCTCGCTATATCGAGTCGCTGGTCTACCAGGGGGTGGTCGAGAACATCGCCTGCGAACAGGCGGCGCGCATGGTGGCGATGAAGTCGGCGTCGGACAACGCTGGCAAGCTGATCGACGAGCTGCAGCTCATTTATAACAAGGCGCGTCAGGCAGCGATTACGCAAGAGCTGTCCGAGATCGTGGCGGGCGCCGCAGCGGTTTGACCGTCTGCCGCGCGTATCCGAATAACTGAATCGAAGAATCCGACTGAGAGGAACTTTAGCGATGAGTTCTGGAGACGTAGTACAGGTCATTGGCGCCGTCGTGGACGTCAAGTTCCCGACCGCCAGCGTGCCGCATATTTACGACGCGCTTAAAATCGAGAACACCGCGATCACGCTGGAAGTACAACAGCAGCTCGGCGACGGCGTGGTTAGAACCATCGCGCTCGGTTCCACCGATGGTCTGCGTCGCGGCATGGTCGCGGTCAACACCGGCGAGGGGATCAAGGTGCCGGTCGGCATCAAGACTCTCGGCCGCATCATGAACGTGCTCGGCGAGCCGATCGACGAACTCGGTCCTATCGGCGAAGACGAGCGGATGGTCATCCATCGCGAAGCACCGAAATTCGTCGATTTGTCGCCCACCACCGAACTGCTCGAAACCGGCATCAAGGTCATCGACCTGGTCTGCCCGTTCGCCAAGGGCGGTAAGGTGGGTCTGTTCGGCGGTGCCGGCGTGGGCAAGACCGTCAACATGATGGAACTCATCAACAACATCGCTACCGAGCATTCCGGTTTGTCGGTGTTTACCGGTGTCGGTGAGCGGACTCGCGAAGGCAACGACTTCTACCACGAAATGCAAGAAGCGGGTGTCGTCGACGTCAAGGACTTCCAGAAGTCCAAGGTCGCCATGGTGTATGGCCAGATGAACGAGCCGCCCGGCAACCGCCTGCGCGTCGCCCTCACCGGCTTGACCATCGCCGAAAAGTTCCGCGACGAAGGTCGTGACGTGCTGCTCTTCATCGACAATATCTACCGCTTCACC
>JANLSI010000282.1:0-5671 GCA_031362345.1 Pseudomonadota bacterium | reverse complement strand
CGCGACACGCGACGGCAAGTCATCGACGTGCTGATGCAGTTGCTCACGTGAGCGGCTGGCTTCGGAAGATTTGTTTTTTGTTGGGGGACGTGCAGGACGGCGCATTGACTCGCTCAGGAGGGGTAGGTAGATTGCGCACCTCGATGCCGAGGTGGCGCAATTGGTAGACGCGCTGGTTTCAGGTATCAGTGGGGGAAACCCCGTGGAGGTTCAAGTCCTCTTCTCGGCACCAACGACAGGTATCTTCTCACACCCGTCGGATTCGCCCTAGAACCCTGCTTCAATCGGACCGCGCAGCACACGGTTGCTCAGCAGCCTTTTTGCGATCTCAATTTCGCGTGCACGACAATCACCCGCGCAGTCGCGGGTGATTGCGCAGCCTCGCGTGTATCAGCTCTGGCCGGTCTGCGTGGCCCACAATGCCTGGGCCTGCTGCCAACCGACCACCGCGCGCGGGCTACCATCGGCATGGATGAACTGCAGCGGCCCCAGGAAAGTCATATAGAACTCGCTGGGCTCAGGAAAATAGGTTTTGTCGTGGCGGGCATTACAGGACTCGTAGCCATAGCCCAGCGCGAGCGCCGTCGCACCGCCCTCATCGTTGCCACCACGCACTTCCATCTTGCCCTTGGTCAGCAGGTATTCGCCGGGACCGATGTGCACGTGGCTGGCAAAGGACGACCCCGTCGGGCAGTCGAAAATCGCGGTCCAGGCACCGACCTCGGGGGACACGTGTAGCAGCTTCCAGCGGATGCCGCCTTCGGAGAACGCGGCCGGGAACGGCTGCCATTCAAGGTTCTGGATCTGAACGTACTCTTGCGCAACTTGCGGTTTCATCGTGCTGCCCCTGTGAGTGAGGGCGCGAGTATAGATCGACCCGCACTAAGCACGACAGACACCATCGCCGTGGTTTCCACCCCGCCACGCATTGGCTACCATGCGGCGGGTCTCGTAGCGCGCGTCAGGAATCACCATGGCTTCATCCGGCTCCGGCAGCCTGACCCTCTCGCCCGTCACCGACAAGCAGACGCGCAATGACTTCGTGAACCTGCCATGGACCGTGTTCAGCGGCGATCGTCAGTGGGTGCCACCGCTTAAACTGGAACGCAAGGAAGCCCTGGCCGCCAAGCATCCGCTGTTCAAGCATTTAGAGTGGCAGGGGTTCGTCGCCTATCGCGACGGCCGCGCGGTGGGCCGCATCTCGGCCCAAGTCGACCGTCTGCATCAGGAACGCTACGCCGATCAGACCGGTTTCTTCGGCTTCCTGGATGCGCTGGATGACGACGCAGTGTTCGACGCACTGTTCGCGCAGGCCGAAGATTGGCTGCGCAGGCGCGGCATGCAACGCGCGCGCGGCCCGTTCAGTCTCAATATCAATCAGGAAGTGGGACTGCTGGTCGAGGGTTTCGACACGCCACCGTATTTCATGATGGGCCATGGGCGGCCCTATTACGGCGCGCAGGTCGAGCGCTGCGGCTACGCCAAGGCGGTCGATGTATTGGCCTATCTGATCAGCGCGCATTTCCGCCCGCCGCCGGTGATGGCGGCCTTGTTCGAACGTCTGCGGCGGCGCGTGAAGATCCGCGCGCTCGATCCCAAGCGCAAGGATGCCGACCTCGATGCGGTGTGCGACATCTTCAACGATGCCTGGGCGGAGAACTGGGGTTTCGTGCCTTTCACCCACGATGAGTTTCGTAACATCGGCCACGAGATGCTGATGCTGATCCCAGCGGATTTTATTCAAATCGCGGAGATGGACGGCGAAGCTGTGGCCTTCATCGTGCTGCTGCCCAACCTCAACGAGGCCATCGCCGATCTGAATGGCGAACTGTTGCCGTTCGGTTGGGCGAAACTCATTAAGCGACTCAAATTCGGCTATCCCCACACCGCGCGTATTCCGTTGATGGGCGTACGCAGCAAATTTCACCACACACGCTTTGGGCCCGGACTCGCACTGTCAGTGGTCGAAGCCTTACGCGAACCCGGCCTACGCAAAGGCATCAAGGAAGTCGAGATGTCGTGGATCCTTGAGAGCAATGAGGCGATGAAGAACATCATCGACATCCTCGGCGGGCGGCTATCGAAGCGTTACCGCTTGTACGAGAAAGCACTGGGGTGAGCAACGCCCCGCGCAACGATGCGCAATCCTGGCTGCCACGCGCCGGCGCCAAGGATCCGAGCCTGCCGTGGCCGGCCATTGTGCTGGCCGGCGAACGCGCCGGCGGCAATGCGCTGGCCCGTGCTCAACACCTGCCCGCTAGTGTGCTGGTGGAAGTCGCCGGCAAAGCCTGCATCGCGCGGGTGATCGCCACCCTGCGCGCCAGCCACAGTATCGATGGCGGCCTGCTGGTCGGCCCGGCGGCCGACATCGTGCATGACAATGACGTGCTGCGCGAACTGCTGGCGATGGGCGATTTCCGTTGGCTGGAAGCGATGCGCGGGCCGTCGGCCAGCGCCTTGCGCGCCAGCGCGGCACTCGGCCGCTATCCGGTGCTGCTGACAGCTGGCGATCATGCCTTGCTGGAAACCGGCACACTGGATCGATTTTGCACGGCAGCCGCCGCCAGTGGCGCTGATTTCGTCGTCGGTCTGGTGCCGCACGCGCTGGTCCGTGGCCGCTTCCCGCATTCCAAACGCAGCGTACTGCGCTTTAGCGACAGTGCCTGGTGCGGCGCCAATCTGTTTGTGCTGCGCACCCATGCCGGGCGTCACGCGCTGGAGCTATGGCAGGCATTGGAAGTCGATCGCAAACGCCCTTGGCGCATGGCCAGTCGTCTCGGTGTGGGCTTCCTATGGGCTTATTTGACGCGTCAGTTGAGTCTGTCTGCCGCACTGTCCGAGCTGTCGGATCGCGCCCACTGTCGCATTGCCTATGTCGTAGTGGACAGCGCGCGTGCGGCGGTCGATGTCGATTCGAGTGCAGACTTGCTGCTCGCTGACGAGGTCTTGCGCAATGAATGAAACGGCTGCGCCGGTGGCCCAGCGCAAGCGTTGGCAGCGGGCCATGGTGCACCGCCTGGGTAAGGCGTTTCTGCGCGCCATCACCGATTTTCAGGGTCGCCATTCACTGATCCCGTCAAGCCCGGTGCTGTCCAACGACACTTTCGATTGGTTGCCGCGGCTGGCCGCCGGCACCGACAAGATCCGTCGCGAGTTCGACGCTGTATGGCAGCACCCCGAGGACATTCCGGCCTTTCACCAGATCTCGCCCGATCAGGCCCGCATTTCGCAGGGCAGCAGCTGGAAAACCTATGGGCTTTATGTCTTCGGCCAAGCCGTCGCTGACAACTGTCGCGCGTGTCCAGACACCGCCGCCCTGCTCGCCAGCCTGCCCGGTCTGCTCAATGCCTGGTTCTCGATCCTCGCGCCCGGCTATCACATTCCGGCCCATCGCGGCCCGACCCGCGCGATGGTGCGTTGCCATCTCGGTGTGCGTGTGCCGGCGGACTATCGGCGTTGCTGGATCCGCGTCGATCAGGAAATCCGCCACTGGCGCGAAGGTGAGTTGCTGCTGTTCGATGACACCTACGAGCATGAAGTGCGCAATGACACCGACGAATTCCGCGCCGTGCTGTTTATCGACATCAACCGACCGATGGATCGTGTCGGTACCTGGTTCAACCATTTCGTGCTGCGCCTCATGCAAACCACCCATTACGTGAAGGACCCGCTGCGCAATCTGGCCGAGTGGAACCGCCGCGTGGCGGCGCGGCGCGATAGTCCGTGAGCGTTGCGTCGTGCCCGACAGGCAATCGTGCTAGAGTCGCGCCGCCGCGGCGAGGCGTGCGAAACACCCGGAAAACAAGCAAATGAAAGCGATCATCCTGAGCGCGGGCCAGGGCCGGCGGCTATTGCCGCTGACCGCCGACAAACCAAAATCGGCCTTGCCGGTGTGCGATCGCTCGCTGCTGGAGTGGCAGCTTCACGAGATCGCGCAATGTGCGATAGACGAAGTGGTGGTGGTGACGGGCTTCGCCGCCGACGTCATCGATAACATCGTCGCCGGTCAGAGCGCCGTGCCGACCCGCACGCTCTACAACCCGTTCTTCGCGCAGTGCGACAATCTCGGCACCTGCTGGGTGGCGCGTGCAGAGATGCAGGGCGATTTCATTATCGTCAACGGCGACACGCTGTTCGAAGCCGCCATTCTGCGTCGCCTGCTGGACTACGATAGCGGCACAGCCGTGACCTTGGTCACCGACAGCAAGCCCCACTACGACGACGACGATATGAAGGTCATCGTCGCGGCGGGTCGCTTGCAGCGTGTCAGCAAGCAACTCGACCGCGCAGTCGTAAACGGTGAATCGATAGGTATGATGGCTTTCCGTGGCGAAGGCCCGCCACGTTTCGTCCAGCAGCTCGATTACATGATGCGCCACGGCACGGGTCTCAAGCAGTGGTACCTCGCGGCAGTCGACAAGCTGGCGGATCATGGCCTGGTCGCGACCTGTCCGATAGACGGACTATCGTGGTGTGAAGTAGACGATAGCGCCGATCTCGACCGTGCAGCCGAGGTCATCGCCAGCTGGTATCCGGCCCGCCTCGCAACGAGCGGGGCCGCCGGCTAAGGCCGTAGCCAATGAACGCGACCATGAAAAAATTCGGCTACCCCACAGCGCTGGTGGCCGACTATACGAACTGGGTCGTACTACTGCGACCGCAACAAGTTACGCTCGGTGCGCTGGTGTTGGTGTGCAAGGAAGCCGTGACAAGTTTCGGCGCGCTGTCGCCGGCCGCAGGCGCCGAACTGGTGGCCGTAGCGAAGGACGCCGAGCATGCCCTCGGTGCCGCATTTGCCCACGACAAGATCAATTATCTGATGCTGATGATGGTCGATCCGGACGTGCACTTTCACGTCTTGCCGCGCTATGCCAGCGCGCGTCAATGCGGTGCTCAGGCATTCAGCGACGTGGCCTGGCCGGGGCCGCCGCGTCTCGACCAGATCAACGTCACCGATGCCGCCACCAATGCCGGGATCCTCGCGGACTTGATAAGTCATTGGCCAGCGCGGTCGCGCTGAGGCTGACTACTTGCGATTAGAACGCGACCCGCTAACGACCTTAACCCGTCCGTGCGAACCGGCCTTGAAGGTATTGCGGTCGAGCGAATAACGAATGCTCTCGCTGCTAATCGAATCCTGACCCTTGACAACGGTGGCGGCGCCATCGAGGCGCATGAGCTTGGCACGCGGGTCGAATTCGAGGTGGCGGCTACGCCCTTCCAAGGGCTGGGCATCGCCGTCGCGGCTGACCACGATGCGGGCCGGGCTGCCGTCCACCACCACCCGCAGCGGATCGCCGAGCTTGCCTTCGACGCGCGCGGTGTCGGCGTAAATATGCCAGTGCGAGCCACGCAGCTGCAGATCACCACGGATGAAGATGGTGTCGCCGTTGTCCGACTCCCAGGCTTCCTGCGCGCGCGCGATCACGGTGTCTTTTAGATTCGACAGCGGCCGGCTTTCGTCAGCGTCGGCAGCAAACCCGATCAACACGCCAGCAAGTGCCGCGAGCGGTTGCACCACCCGCCATCGCTGCCCATCATAGCGGTTGCCGCCGACCCCAGCACCTGATAGGTCGGGCAGGTCGCGGTGCAGAACCCGCAATGCACGCAACTGCGCAGGATCTTGTTCGACATCGCCGTGGCGGGGTCGCGCAACTGGTCGGGGGTGAAG
>JANLSI010000120.1:0-1950 GCA_031362345.1 Pseudomonadota bacterium | reverse complement strand
CCCGGCGCTCGCGACCCTCGACCTGACAGATGTCGAGCGCATCGAGGTGATCCGTGGCCCGGCACCGGTGTCCTATGGCGCGACTAGTTTCGTCGGCATTATCCATGTCATACATGCCGCGCCGGGCGCAACTGCCGCACGTGTCACGTTCGCCACCGGCACGCGCGGCGAGCGTCACGCCGCCTATGCCGGCACGCTACCGGGCACGACGCAGTTTCGACATTCGGTGGTGCTGAACGGCGAGGAGCGCAGTTTCAAGCAGCATGATGCCAGTGTGGGGAAGGCTCATCTGCTTTATCGCGCGGCGCTCGATCTTGATCGCGACAAACTGCAGGCCGACCTCGACTTCACCCATCTGCGCCAAGATCCCTACAGTCCCCATCCCCGCGATGGCGCGCAACTGAGCGCGCGCTTTCCGCGCGACGCCAACGTCAATCCCCGCGATGCGCGCCAAGATCAGGATCGCCTACAACTCAATGTACGTCATAGCCGTGACTTCAATCACAGCCGTTTCGCAACGACCTTGTCCGTCGCCCAGACTGCCAGCGCGGCGACCCGCGGCTTTCTGCGCGAGGGTTTCGCGACGGACGGCATCACGCCCAATGCCGATGGCTATCGCCAGCATCAGCACATCACCGACCTGTGGCTGGACAGCGGCTGGTCGGGCAAGCTCGGCACCCAGGTGCAGTGGGCGGCGGGTCTCGACTGGTTGGTCGGCGATGGCGGTCAGCACAGCGCGAATTTTGAATATGGTGTGTTGCCCAATGGACGTAACCGCCCCGCGTCGCGCACGCTGCCGGTCGATGAATTGACGCGCCTTAATGTCGAGCGCAGTTTTCTCGGTCTTTATGCACAGGCCGACTGGCAGGCAACGATGCGCTGGAAGTGGAGCGCTGGCCTGCGCCTGAATCGCACGCAGGAAACCCGCGAGGGCAGTCGCATTGCGCTGGGCGTGCAGAGCGACGATCATCGCGAACGCAGCAAGACGCGGCCCTCAGGCAGCATCGGCACTAGTTACATGCTCTTCGCGCGCGACACCGATTACCTCACCGTCTTCGCCGACTGGCGCTCCACCTTCAAACCGGCCGCGGCCGATCTTGGTCCGGAAGCGGAGGCCGGAATACTAAAACCGGAAACCGCGACGAGTTATGAGATAGGTCTGCGTGGTCGCGCTTTTGGTACGCGCCTGCAATGGGAGGCGAGCGGCTTCCACATGGATTTCCGCAATCTCGTCATCCGCGAAAACGTCGGCGGCCTACCGGCCCTCGCCAATGCCGGCCGTGAACGCTTACGCGGCGGTGAGCTGGAACTCGCCTTCCAGTGCACCGAGACCTTGCAGCTGCGCGGCAGCGCCGCGTATCACGACAGCCGCTTCGTCGACTATGCGCGGCTGCGTGGCGACGGCTCGGTGCAACAGTTGAAAGGCAAAGCGCTCGAACTCTCCCCCCAAGTGCAGGGCGCGCTCGGCCTGGTGCTGGCGCCGGCCCAGGGCGTGATTGCCTCGCTCGTCGCCAACTACAACGGGCGGCGCTATCTCAACAAGTCCAACACCGCGATTGCCCAAGGCTATGCCACGCTCGATGCGGGTATCGGCTATCGCTGGCGTCATTATGAACTGCGCGTCGACGGCAGCAATCTCACCGACCGTCGCGATGCGGTGGCGGAGAGTGAGATAGGGGACGCGCAGTTCTATCGACTGTCGGGGCGGATGGTGATGGCGACGGTGACTTGGGAGATATGAGGGCGAGGAAAGCGCTGCTCCCCCCACCCTCCGGCGCGCTTATCCCGCGCTGCGCAGATTTTCCTCCACTACCGCCGGCACCGCTTCGTAAGCCGCCGTACGCAGAATGCGCCCAGGCAGCTTGCCGGTGCACTCGTCATACTCGAAGGTCGGCACGCCGTTGACGATGATGGCACGATAGCCCTTGGCTTTCTGGATGAGGCGACGAC
>JANLSI010000256.1:0-5127 GCA_031362345.1 Pseudomonadota bacterium | reverse complement strand
ATTTCTTCAACTGGTATGACACCCGCACCCTGCAAGTGCTGCCCGCGCGTTATGTCTCGACCGTCGACAGCGGCAATCTGGCCGGCCATCTGCTGACCTTGCGCGCGGGGCTGGTCGCGCTGCCCGAACAGCCGCTGCTGTCGGCTCATCTATGGCCGGCGCTGCGCGATACGCTCGCTATCGTGTTGGAGCTCACGAGCGAGCTTCAGCGCGCCCCGTTCTCAGCCCTCGCCGAGCGTCTCGACGCGGCCTGCGCCGCGCCACTCGCGAACCTCCAAAGCACCTGGCGAACGCTGCAGTGGGTGGCCACCCGCGCCACCGATCTCGCGAGCGAAAGCGAGCACGAAGTCGACGCCACTCATGGCCACGACGATGGGCGCTACTGGCTACTGGCCTTCGCCCGCCAATGCCGCGATGCGCGCGACGATCTGGTGTTTCTCATGCCCTGGCTTGCGCTGTCGCCGGCACCGGCAGGCGGCATAGCCTTGGTTCCGCGCGAGACGGCAGTAAGCCTGCGCGGGGTGGCCGATGCCGACGCGGATCTGGCCGACATCGCCACGCGCCTACACGGCGATGCGGATGAATGCCAGCAGACTTGGTGGTGCCAGTGGCGTGATTTACGCGCCACCGGCGCGGCGCGTGCGGCCGATCGCATGGTGCAGATCGAGCAATTGACGATCGCTGCCGGTGACTTCGCGACCATGGATTTCCAGTTCCTCTACGACGGCGATCGCCACCTGCTCGCCATCGGCTACAACGTCGATGAATTTCGGCGCGACGATAGCTACTACGATCTATTGGCCTCGGAAGCGCGACTGGGTAACTTCGTCGCCATCGCCCAGGGGCAGTTGCCGCAGGAATCGTGGTTCGCGTTGGGCCGCCTGCTGACGACCGCCGGCGGCGCGCCGGTGCTGGCATCGTGGAGCGGTTCGATGTTCGAGTACTTGATGCCCTTGCTGGTGATGCCCAGTTACAGCGGCACCCTGCTCGACCAAACCTGCCAGGCGGCCGTTGCGCGTCAGATCACCTATGGCCAGCAACGCACCTTGCCCTGGGGCGTATCGGAATCCGGCTACAACACCGTCGACGCGAATCTGAACTACCAGTACCACGCCTTTGGCGTACCGGGCCTCGGTCTCAAGCGCGGTCTGGGCGACGACGCCGTCATCACGCCCTATGCCACAGTGCTGGCGCTGATGGTCGCGCCGCAGGCGGCCTGCGCCAATCTCAAACGCCTCGCCGCAGAGGGACTGGAAGCACGGTACGGCTTCTATGAAGCGGTCGACTACACGCCTAGCCGCCTCAAGCGTGGCCAAGCCAGTGTCATCGTGCGTTCCTTCATGGCCCACCACCAGGGCATGAATCTGCTGGCGCTGGATTTCGTGCTGCATGACCAGCCGATGCAGCGGCGTTTCGTTTCCGATCCGCAATTTCAGGCCACGCTGCTGCTGCTGCAGGAACGCATCCCGAAGGTTTCGGCCTACCATCGCGGCATCACGCGCGACGCCGACGGCATCGCTTTCCAAGAGGTCGCGGCGAGCGCGATGCAAGCGCCGTTCGGGCCCCATACCGCGACCCCCGAAGTCAATCTGCTCTCCAACGGCAGCTACCACGTGATGCTCACCAATGCCGGTGGTGGTTACAGTCGCTGGCGCGATCTGGCGGTCACACGCTGGCGCGAAGACTGCACGTGCGACAACTGGGGCAGCTTCATTTATGTGCGCGATGTGGCCGGCCGCCAGTGCTGGTCCACCACCCATCAGCCAACCCGTCGCGAAGCCGCCGCCTACGAGGCGGTATTTTCCGAAGGGCGGGCCGAGTTCCGCCGTCGCGATCATGGCATCGAGACCTACACCGAAATCGTGGTCTCGCCGGAAGACGACATCGAACTGCGGCGCGTGCGCATCACCAACCGCTCGCGGGTGCGGCGCACCCTGGAGCTGACCAGCTATGCCGAAGTGGTACTGGCGCCGCCGGCGGCGGACATGATGCAGCCCGCTTTTGGCAATCTGTTCGTGCAAACCGAAATCATGCCGAGCCGACAAGCCATTCTCTGTACGCGCCGACCGCGCTCTGTCGAGGAACTCAGCCCGTGGATGTTTCACCTGCTGTCCGCCCATGGCGGCGAGGTCGACGCGGTGTCCTACGAAACCGATCGCATGCAGTTCATCGGCCGCGGCCGTGGCCTGGACAGGCCACGCGCCATGGATGACGACGGGTCTTTATCGGGTAGCGCCGGTTCGGTACTTGATCCCATCGTCGCGATCCGCGCGCGCATCACGCTCGAAGCTGAGCAGACCGCCACCGTCGATTGGGTGACTGGCGCCACCGATAGCCGCGCGGTCTGTCTGCAATTGGTCGACAAGTATCAAGACCGTCACATGGCTTCACGCGTGTTTGAATTGGCGGCGACCCACAGCGGCGTGCGCTTGCGTCAGATCAATGCCGGCGAGGCGCAAGTTGAGAACTTTCGCCGCCTGGCCGGCGCCGTGCTATTCGCCCACGCTGCGCTGCGCGCCGATCCGCACCTGTTGCGCGAGAATCGTCGCGGGCAATCGGGCCTATGGGGCTTTGCCATCTCAGGTGATTTGCCCATCGTGCTGCTCAAGATTGCCGACAGCGAAAACATCGAACTCGCGCGCCAAATGATCCAATGCCACGCCTACTGGCGACTGCGCGGCCTAGTGGTCGATCTGGTGATCTGGAATGAAGATCACGCCGGTTATCGACAGCGCTTGCAGGATCAGATCATGGGCCTCATCGCCCATGGCAGTGAGGCCAATGCCGTCGATCGCGCGGGCGGCATCTTCGTGCGCTTCGCCGAACAGATCTCCCATGAAGATCGCATGCTGCTGCAAGCCGTAGCGCGCGTGATCATCACCGACCGTCGCGGCAGCCTGAGC
Organism: Pseudomonadota bacterium; assembly: GCA_031362345.1. Taxonomy (GTDB): domain Bacteria; phylum Pseudomonadota; class Gammaproteobacteria; genus JADJYF01. The sequence continues at coordinate 2,224 of JANLSI010000256.1, read as the reverse complement.
GACCAGCTCATGCACCGCGGCCTCGCCGACAAACGCGGCGTGCTGCGCGGTGTGGGCGACTCGCGCGTACCGCACCTGGTGCCGAGCCGCAGGCATCGCCCGGAACCGCCGTCACCCAGTGACGGGCCGCCGAGTGGACTACAGTTGGCCAATGACCTGGGCGGCTTCAGCAGCGACGGCCGCGAATACGTCATCACCACTGCTGACAACCAGACCACGCCGGCACCGTGGGTCAACGTGCTCGCTAATGCCCATTTCGGCACGGTCGTGAGCGAGTCCGGCCTGGCCTATACCTGGAGCGAGAACGCCCACGAATTCCGCCTCACGCCGTGGAGCAACGACAGTGTCGGCGCCAGCAGTGGCGAAGCGCTCTATCTGCGCGACGAGGAAAGCGGGCATTTCTGGTCACCAACGCCGCTGCCGGTGCGTGGCGCAATGCCTTACCGCAGCCGTCATGGCTTCGGCTACAGCGTGTTCGAACATACCGCCGGCGGCATCCATTCGGAGCTGTGGGTGTATGTCGATTTGCAGGAGTCGGTAAAATTCTCAGTGCTGAAAGTCCGTAACGGTTCGGGGCGCACACGCCGCCTGTCTGCCACCGGCTATGTCGAATGGGTGCTCGGCGATCTGCGACCGAAAACGGCAATGCACGTCGTCACCGAAATCGATGCAGCCAGCGGCGCGCTGTTCGCGCGCAATGGCTACAACAGCGAATTCGAAGGACGCGTGGCGTTCTTCGATGTCGATGACCTGTCGCGCACCTTGAGTGGCGACCGCGCCGAATTCCTCGGTCGCAACGGCTCGCTGGCGGCGCCCGAGGCGATGGGCCGCACACGCTTGTCGGGACGACTTGGGGCTGAACTCGATCCGTGCGGTGCGATCCAGGTGCCCTTTACGCTCGCCGACGGGCAGGAGCGCGAAATCATCTTCAGGCTCGGTGCGGCGCGGGATCTGAACCAGGCCTGCGCACTCGCGCAGGACCTGCGCAGGCCCGGCTCGGCGCGCGCCGCGCTGGAGAAAGTGCGGCGCTACTGGGACGCCACGCTTGGCACCGTGCAAGTGAAGACGCCCGATCCGGCGCTCGATGTACTGGCCAACGGCTGGCTGCTGTATCAGACCCAGGCCTGCCGACTGTGGGCCCGCAGTGGCTATTACCAGTCCGGCGGCGCGTTTGGCTTCCGCGATCAATTGCAGGATGGCATGGCCCTGGTGCATGCCGCGCCGGCACTGGTGCGCGAACATCTGTTACGTAGTGCAGGACGGCAGTTTGTCGAGGGTGATGTCCAGCACTGGTGGCATCCGCCGATCGGTCGTGGCGTACGCACGCGTTGCTCCGACGATTTTCTGTGGCTGCCGCTGGCGACCTGTCGTTATGTATTGGTGAGCGGCGATCACGGCATACTCGATGAGTCGGTGCATTTTCTCGACGGCCGGGCGCTAGCTGTCGACGAGGAGTCCTATTACGACCTGCCGAGCCATAGCAGCGAGAGCGCCTCGCTGTACGACCATTGCGTGCGGGCCATCGAGCACGGCCTGCGTTGCGGCGAACATGGCCTGCCCTTGATGGGCTCGGGCGATTGGAACGACGGCATGAACCTGGTCGGTATTCACGGTCGCGGCGAAAGTGTGTGGCTGGGTTTCTTCCTGCACGAAGTACTGTTGCGCTTTGCCGCCCTCGCGCAAGGGCGCGACGACGCTGCCTGCGTTGAACGCTGTCACAGCCAGGCTGCGTTGTTGCGCCACAATCTGGCGCAACATGGCTGGGACGGCGACTGGTATCTGCGCGCCTGGTTCGACGACGGCACTCCGCTCGGTTCACGCCGCAATGCCGAGTGCAGTATCGACTCGCTGGCCCAAAGCTGGTCGGTGTTGTCCGGCGCGGGCTCGGAAGAACGCGCGCGCGCGGCGATGGCATCGCTAGATCGCCGGCTGGTGCGCCGCGATCTGGGACTCGTGCAATTACTCGATCCGCCGTTCGACAAATCCGGCCTGAATCCCGGCTACATTAAAGGCTATGTGCCTGGTGTGCGGGAAAACGGCGGACAGTACACCCACGCCGCGATATGGGCGGCGATGGCGTTTGCCAAGCTCGGCGACAGCACGCGCGCGTGGGAATTATTCGACTTGATCAATCCCGTTAATCACGCCACTACGGCAGCGGAAGTCGCTATTTATAAAGTCGAACCCTATGTGATCGCAGCCGACGTTTACGGTGTTGCACCGC
>JANLSI010000409.1:0-2339 GCA_031362345.1 Pseudomonadota bacterium | reverse complement strand
GCCATCGCGTCCAATACCGCTCGCCTTCATGCCGCCAAAGGGCGCTGGCAGGTGACGGTTGTTTTCCGAATTGATCCACACCATGCCGGCGTCCAACGCGCGCGCCAAGCGGTGGCTGCGTCCGACATCGCTGGTCCATACATAGGCAGTGAGACCATAGGGCACGTCGTTGGCCAGCGCCAGGGCTTGCGCTTCGTCCTTGAAGGTGATGACGGTCAGCACCGGTCCGAAGATCTCCTCTTGGGCGATACGCATGCGATTGTTCGCGCCGACGAAGAGCGTCGGTTCGACATAGTTGCCGGTGCCGTTGATCATCGCAGGCTTGCCGCCGGCGGCAATGGTCGCGCCTTCCTCGCGCGCGATATCGAAATAACTGCAGACCTTATCGTAGTGTCGACGGTGGACGAGCGGACCTATCTCGGTGGCCGGGTCAAGCGGATGGCCGACCGTGAGCTTGGCGATGCGCGCTGTGAGCTTGTCGATGAAAGCCGCAGCGATATTTTCCTGCACCAACAGCCGGCTCGACGACGTGCAACGTTCACCGTTCAGGCTGTAGATCATGAACACCACGGCGTCCAATGCGCGATCCAGTGCGGCATCGTCGAACACCATCACCGGGTTCTTGCCGCCCAGCTCGAAGTGCACGCGCTTCAAGCTTGCGGCACCTTGCCGCATGATGTGGCTACCAGTGATGGACTCGCCGACGAAGGCGACGGCTTTAATGGCGGGATGTTCGGTCAGTGGTTTGCCGGCGTCGTCGCCCAGACCCTGTACGACGTTCAAGACGCCGGCCGGCAGCCCGGCCTCAAAAGCGATTTCCGCCAGTAGCATAGCCGACAAGGGTGACCATTCCGCCGGTTTGTGCACCACGGTGCAGCCGGCGGCCAGGGCCGGTGCAATCTTCCAGGTGGACAGCATGAAGGGCGTATTCCACGGCGTGATCACAGCGACCGGGCCGAGGGGCTGGCGCAAAGAGTAATTCAGATGCTCCTCGGCCGGCAGCGACTGACCGTCGCGCGCGGCCGGCGCACGATCAGCGAAGAAGCGGAAGTTCTCAGCGCCACGCACGGCTGCCTTGCTCATGAAACGTAGTGCCTGGCCACAGTCGACGCTCTCCACCAGGGCGATGTCGCGGGCGCGTGCTTCGATGCCATCGGCAATGCGATGCAAGAGCGCCTTGCGCGCATCGCCAGTCATATCGCGCCAGACCGGAAAGGCGACCTGGGCGGCGGCGCAGGCCCGGTCGATATCTTCGGCATTGCCGGCGGCCACCGTGCCGATGACGGTGTTGTCGATGGGCGTCAGATTATCGAAGTGGCGGCCGCTGCTGCCGGCGCAAGGCTGGCCGTTGATAAAATGCGGCAGGGGTTGCTGGCGAAAACGCGCGAGCAGCGCATCGGCGGCTTTTATATTCTCTTGCAGTGCAATGCTCATGGTGCTTCCCTCACGCAGTGCCGCGTTTGGCCATGTAGTCGCGAATATTGCCACCTTTGTAGTTCAGTACGGGGTCGATTTCGCTGATCTCGAATGAAAGGGCCACCGGGCGTTCGTCGAGCAGCGGCTGCAGCTCGTGACACAAGGTCGCGAACAGCAGGTCGCCAGCGGCCTTGCGCACTTCGACGCTGCGGCCGTGGGCGATGCGCAGCGTCAAGTGTACGAAGGCATTGTCGGCATGACCATCGGCGATGCGGTAATGATCACGACGCTCGGCGCGCGTGCGCAGGCCAGCAAGCGGAAAGGCTTCGATGCCGGCAGCCACGCTATGCAATGCGTCGATCAGTTGCGGCAGCTGCAATTGCGGCTCAAGGTTGGCGGTATATTCGATGGTCAAATGAGGCATGAGGCTGAGGCTCCGCGTTGCAAGAGATTAACATGTTAACTATACTCACGACGCTGCCGCCGTCAAGCAAAGCGCGGCGCTGTTCCAGCTCTACAGGGTGACAACGATGTCCAATTTGCAGGCGCTCAAGGGTTCTATTCCGCCGCTCGTCACACCGTTCAAGAATGGCGAAGTCGACTACGAAACCTATGCCGCACTGGTCGAATTCCAAGTCGCCAACGGCTCGCACGGCGTACTGGTCAATGGTACGACCAGCGAGCCATCAACACTCACGACCGATGAGCGCAATCGGCTGGTCGAGGTCGCTATGGCCACCGTCAAGGGTCGCGTGCCAGTGGTGGCCGCCACCGGTTCGCAATCCCTGGCTGAGACTGAAGTGCTGACCCATCACGCGGTCAAGGCCGGCGTCGATGCCTTGCTGGTGGTCACGCCGTATTACATTCGTCCGCCCCAACGTGGTTTGGTGCAGTATTACTTGACGCTCGCTGGCCAGCACGAC
>JANLSI010000232.1:0-9522 GCA_031362345.1 Pseudomonadota bacterium | reverse complement strand
TGAGGCCGTCAATGGCGACGACGCCGAAGCCTTCGTTCAGCAGGTAGTGGGACAGCGTGTAGCCGGCGGGGCCCAGGCCCACCACGAGGACGTTGCGGCCGTTGTACGGCAGCGCGTAGGGCCGTTGCGCGTTGAGCGGGTTCCAGCGTGTCAGCAGGGCATAGATCTCGAAACCCCACGGCAGGTTCAGCACGTCGGTGAGAACGTTGGTTTCGATCTGCGGAATATTAACCGGCTCGGTCTTCTGGTAGATGCAACCCTTCATGCAGTCGTTGCAGATCCGGTGGCCGGTGCCGGGGCACATCGGGTTGTCGATCACGATCAGCGCGAGTGCGCCGATGTTGTCGCCCTGGCGTTTGACCACATGCATCTCGGAGATCTTCTCGCTGAGTGGGCAGCCAGTGACCGGCACACCCAGCGCATTGGTCTTGAAGCCGCCTTCTTTCTTGTTCGGCATGCCCTTGGAGCAGGTGTCGTTATCGCGGTCGTGGCAGTAGATGCAGTGATCCACTTCGTACAGCACGCGGCGCTGGCCGTAACGCAGATCGGTGAGCGCGAAGCCGTCACGACGACGGCGATGCTGGTCTTCCGCAGTCCAGGCCTTGTAGCCGCCGCGATCAAATTCCGGATGATGGACCAGATGCTGAACATCGGTCTTGGCCGGTTGCTTGAACGAGACCCAGGCGTTGCTGGCGGCGGCATGGAAGTTGTCGTCGGCCCGCACCGTCAGGCACCACTGTTCGAGGGCGGCGCGCGCGGTCTCGATGAGCGCGGCATCATCATGGAGTGATGACCACGGGGCGTGGGTGCGCAAGCCGGCGAGGAAGGTTTTGCTCGGCACTTCCGCGCTGAGCAGACCGGCAGCGCGTGCGGTCAGGTATTCCTCGTCATGGACCAGGCGGGCGCCATCGCGCGCAGCGTCGCGTAATGCGACGACGGCCACGTGCAACGCACTGCGGTCGAAACTCGTGACATCGACACCCTTGTGCTTCTTGGCCAGCGGCTCGATGAACTTATTGCGGAAGCCGAGCACGGTCTCGTCTTCGTCGCGAATCATCGCCCCTTGCGCATCCCAAGCCGACTCAATGCGGAACAAGCGCGCGAGGAAGGCACCGAGATGGGGGGCGGCGTCGGTCAGTACGAAGGAATGTTCTTCCGGCGTCATGCCTTGGCCCTGGCAGGCGCGATAGGCGGCGAGGCGGGCGCCGATGCTAGCGTCACGCTCGGTCAGGAAGGCGTCGAAAGTCGCCGTCAGGCGCGCGAGGGCCTGGGGCTCGTAGAGATCGGGATAGGTAAATCCGGGAATGCCGAGGGTCAGGGTGGCCGAGTCCAGGCCGGGGATCATGTCATTCATTACGCAGGGCGCCTGCTAGTTTAAAGGTTGGAGGGTAAAACCGCGCACGATACGGCACCGTATGGCTCAGCGCAATCATCGCGGGCGACTTCGGTCGAACGTTCTGCTATAGCGGTCAGGGATAAATCACCAGGGTCCGTACCTCGATACTTTCCCGCGGCCGCGCGTTGGCTGGTGCGGCCGGATTCTTGAAGCCGGTGTGGGGCGTATAGCTGGCGCGGCCGTCTTCTGATGAATCCCAGTTCTTGAGCAACAGCACTTCGTCGGGCTGCATGTCCTTGGCGTAATACCAGCGGTGGGTGGGGTTGTAGATCAGCGAGTAGATTTCACCACTGTGGCGCGGGTGTTCGAGGTCGTCCTCGCCGAAGTGATGGATGTCGGTCGGCACGAAGTCGGCCGGCACCGTGCTGCGCGCATCGCAAATCGCTAGTGGCACGTCCTGCACCGGACCGATGATCGGGCGCCACACGTTAATCAGCGCCTTGCGATGACTAACATAGGGCGGACGCCCAGCATCGTTCAGGATCTCGCGGGCGCGGCGCGGGCCGGACTGTGGCGTGTAGTCGTCATGGGCGGCGTCGACCGGCATACGCACGCCAGGCTGACCTTGGGCTGCGCGCACCGCGCTGCGTTGATTGTGATCGAACACCACCACGTCCAGCGCACCCAACACGCGTCGCAAGAAGCTGGCAACTTCCGGGTAATAACGGCTACGCACGTCTTCGTCGTTATAGAAATCCGCGATCGCCGACGGCGCGTGTAACAGTTCAAAACCGGCGCCATCGACGGTCGCCGCTGGCGACAGCTGACGGCAATCGGCAATCGGCATGGCGTGGTGTTCCTGGGCTGGGCGCACCAAGGCACGCCCGCAATTGGGCGGATAGATCAGATGCTGGGCACGGCTGTCGCCCGCTACTAGATAGGCGAGCTGAGCGACGACGTCGGTGTTGGCGTTGGGCATGGCTAGGGTTCTCCTGGGTGGCGCGTTTCGCGCGCATAGATGTTCGATGAAGCAGTCGCAGGCGGTGCGGCTCGATTGGGCAAACGCTCCAATTTCTTGACCGCCGAAAAGCCATGCGCTATCACCCCCAGCGGGTGGAGACCGTCGTGCGCAGGCTGGTAGAGCCAGCCGCACGCCGTGGGCGTCAAAGTCGATAGCGGAACGCATGACCTCCCCCGAGGCATAGGTTTCCGGGGATACTAGCAAGCGGCCGCCGCGCTTGAAACTCGGCTTGTCTGTGGGCAAGCATGGGCGCGTCATCCAGGGGAGCATGTAGATGAGCGAGGACATTACCGGCGGCTGTCTGTGCCGCGCCGTACGTTACCGGTGTATGGCTGAGCCAAGCAGCATGGGCCTGTGCCAATGCGAGCGTTGCCAGCGCCAGTCGGGCTCGGCCTTTCTGATAGCCATAGTATTTCCGCGCGAGGCTGTCACTTTCGTGCAGGGCGAGTTGCGCACTTATGCGTCCTTCGATGAGGAAGGCAGCGGGCTCTATCGGCATTTCTGCCCGGACTGCGGTTCGGCCGTCATGATCACGCTGGACCGCTATCCCGGCATCCGCTCGATGATGGGCGGCACCATCGACGACAAGACCCGCATCAAGCCGACTTTCAGCCTGTGGTGCTCTAGCGGGCAGCCGTGGTTGAAGTTACCGGAAGGGATAAGGCTGCACGCGGATTATCCGAATGGCTTGATCGCATAAGTGCGTGTTCGAGGCGCGATCAGGCTGCTAGGCTTTCCTGCCGTCGAACGTACAGCCGTAATGAATCGCGCCCTCGTGGGCATTGCGGCGCCGGATCTGCGCCGGCCACACCGTCTGTTGACGATCGGGCAGCGGCAGCGCAAGGGCCGCGCCATCGCGCATGTAGGCATCGGTACGCGGGTCGACGACGAAGCCTATGCCTTTGACCGAGTGGTCGCGCAGCAGCAGGTCGATGATGGCGTCCGCTTCGCCGGCAGCGTTCAATACCAGCGCCGACACTTTGTCGCTGCCCGGTGCGGCGTTACGGCGCCGGTTTTCGCGTCGATTGAACACACGAAAGAAATCGGCCGTCATGCCGTCGCCAAGGTCCGGCATCTCGCTGAAGCTGATGGCCACCACCCAGTGCCCGCCGCGCTCGACGCTGAACACGACGCGGCCACCGATGTCGGCCGAGTCGCCCATGCCGAGTGATTGAATGGAGGTAGTGACGAACTCGCCGGCCGCGAGTGGCGGCAGTTCGCCTGCCGCGAACACCACCCGCACACCCTTTAGACTGACGTCGATGACGCTCGCCGCCCTGCAGCGGCGCCCCTGGTGCACGACGGAAAGTACTGGCGCGCCGACGGCCGGCGGTGCGTAGCGGTAGTACTGACGACGATTGTTGTTGGTCTTGTTGGTCATGAGTTCGGCCCTCTATTGCGCTGCACTTTAACAGAAGACTTAGCGGCCCGTGCACCAGTTTGTGGGCTACCTCACAGTTTGCCAGTTGACGATGGGCCGAGCGCGTGCAGCGTGGCGACTGGCACCCCGCCGGACAGGCAGCGAGAATAGACCCATGAGCGTGCTACTCACCGACGATATTCGCGAGTTCGACCTGCGCCGGCTGCCGGATGCTTTCTACGCCGATCCCTATCCGACGCTGCACGCCCTGCGCGCCCGGGCGCCGTTGTATCGCTGCCCCGATGGCGGCTTGCTGCTGACCCGCTATGCCGATCTCAATCATGTTTACCGCAACCCGCGGCTGTTCAGCTCGGACAAACAGCAGCAATTCCGGCCGCTGTTTGGCGATAGCCCGCTGTATGACCATCACACCACCAGCCTGGTATTCAACGATCCACCCCTGCACACCCAGGTGCGCAAGGCGCTAGGCGATGCCTTGTCGCCGCGGATGGTGGCCGCTATGGAGGACTCGTTGATTGCATTGGTCGAGGGTCTGTTGGACGACCTAGCCGCGCGTGGTGAATGCGATCTAATGGCGGATTTCGCCGCCGCGATTCCCATCGAAGTGATCGGCAATCTGCTCGCCATCGAGCGCGCCGATCGCGCACCGTTGCAGCGCTGGTCGAACGCCATTCTGGGCGCGCTGGAATTCGGTACCGATCCGACCCGGCTGGCGCAGGGCAATCAGGCGGTCGAAGAATTCGTGGCCTTTCTCCAAGGTTTGATTGCCCACCGGCGCCGCGCAGCGCATGACGCTGACGACCTTGTGAGTCGTCTCATTCGCTGGCAAACCCCCGAGTTCCGCCTGAGCGACTTCCAGATCTGCCACCAGTGCATCTTCCTGTTGAACGCCGGCCACGAGACCACCACCAATCTGATTGGCAATGGTGTGTTGGCGTTGTTGAATCATCCCCATGAGCTCGCGCGCCTGCGCGCCGATCCGAGTCTGATCGACAGCACGGTGGAAGAATGTCTGCGCTACGAGCCGCCTGTGCAGCTCGGCAATCGCACCGTCACCGCCGCCACTCGCATCGGCGATCAGGATGTCGAGGCCGGCACGGTGCTGACCTTGGCCATCGGTGCGGCCAACCGCGACCCGGCGATGTTTGATTCGCCCGATACTTTCGCTATATCGCGCTCACCCAATGCGCATCTCGCCTTCGGCGCAGGCATCCATACCTGTGCCGGGCTCGCGCTTGCGCGCCTCGAAGCGCGCATCGCAATTTCACGTCTGGTCGCGCGCTTTCCCCAGCTGGCGTTGCTCGGCACGCCTGAACGTGGACGTCGTGCGCGCTTTCGTGTGCTGTTGCGCCTGCCCGTCGTCTGTCGTTGAGGGCGGCTGCCTCAGGCGCCGTCGAAATGGCGCGTGAGTCCACGCCAGCAAGCCGGGTAGTCGTCCTGCAAAGTCGGGGTCGCTAAGGCCCAGGCCGTCAATTTGAACACATAACGACTCTCGAACATGAAGGCCAATGAGTGTTGCTGTTGGACCGGCACCAGTGTCGTGTTGGACGCGCTTTCGAAGACACCCGTGTCCGGGCCGTGGGGCACGAAGCTATTGTGCACGCTCATGCCGCCGGGCTCGAAGCCGCCTATCTTGGCGTCGTACTGGCCATGGATGAGTCCCATGAACTCGCTCATGACATTGCGATGGAACCACGGCGGACGGAATGTATGTTCGGCCACCAGCCAGCGTGGCGGGAAAATCACGAAATCGAGATTAGCCACGCCCGCGCTCGTCGAGGGTGATGTAAGCACGGTGAAAATCGACGGGTCGGGATGATCGAACGTCACGGTGTTCATGGCGTTGAAACGTGCGAGGTCGTATTTGAACGGCACCGCCGTGCCGACCCAAGCGACCACATCGAGCGGACAATGGTCGAGCGCGGCACGAAACAAGCCGCCCTGAAATTTCGTGATGAGTTCAGCTGCATGCGGGTCATCGACGTAATGGGCGACCGGCGTCATGAAGTCGCGGTCATTGGCATAGCCATCGGAACCCACCGGCCCGCGTTCCGGCAGACGCAGATAGGCGCCATAGTTTTCGCACACATAGCCACGCGCCGGGCCATCGCTGAGTTCGACTTTGAACTTCATGCCGCGCGGCACCAGCGCAATCTCGCCGGGTGCCACCGTCAATAGACCACATTCGGTATACAGCACCAGCGCGCCGCTTTGCGGCACCAGCAGCAATTCGCCATCGCTGTTCTGCAAGTAGCGCCGTCCCATACCGACCGTGGCACTGAACAGATGCACGGCGACACCGCGCTGGGCATGGCAGTCGCCATTGCTCGCAACCGTCTTCAAGCCGTCGATGAAATCATGGGCCTGGCTGTCGATGGGATGCGGATCCCAGCGCAGCGCATCGGGTGGTGTGATGCCTTCGTTACAGGGGGCAGTTCGCAGCAGACCCGCGGCCAGTAATTCATGGCGACCCTGCAAGACCGACGGGCGAATGCGATACAACCAAGTGCGGCGATTATCGGCGCGCGGCGCAGTGAAGGCGGTGTAGCTGAATTTTTCGGCATACAGGCCAAACGGCAAACGCTGGGGCGAGAACTGGCCGCGAGGCAGGGCGCCGGCCAGCGCCTCGCTTTCGAATTCGTTGCCGAAGCCGCTCTGGTATTTGAGTTCGTCCATCGTTGCACCCGCTGTTCGTGCGCCGAGCGGCGCCGCATCGCGGGTATTATAGGCCTCGCCCCGCAGTGCCCAGACTGATCAGTGACGGAGAAGCAGCCCATGTCCGATTCGAGTCCGAGTGCGACCGTTCAAGCGCATGCCCGCACGCTATTGGCCGATCACGGCACGCCGCTGATCCGCAATGCCTGGTACGTGGTCGCGCTCGCCAGCGAAGTGACGCGCGCGCCGATCGGGCGCGACGTGATGGAAACGTCGCTGGTGCTTTATCGCGGCGAAGATGGCCGGGCGGTCGCGCTCGCCAATCGCTGTTGTCACCGTTCCTTTCCGCTGGCCCATGGCACACTCGAAGGCGATGCTATCCGTTGCGGCTATCACGGCCTGCTCTACGGGCGCGATGGGCGCTGCATCGAGATCCCGATGCAGGACAAGATTCCGCCCCACTTGCGCGTGCGCGCCTATCCGCTGGTCGAGCGCGCGCCGTTGCTGTGGGCCTGGTTCGGCGCGCCGGAGGCCGCCGATGAGCGTCTGCTGCCCCATCCACCGTGGCTGGGCGCGCCGGACTGGGACATGTATATCGGCTATCTGCCCATCGCCGCCAGCTACGTGCACATGCACGAGAACCTGCTCGATCTTTCCCATCTGTCTTTTCTGCATCCCAAGACCTTCGGTACGCCGGAATATGCGCGGGCGCCGGTCGAGCTTGCGATCACGGGTGAGGACATCCAGGTCTGGCGACATGTCGAGTGCCTGCTACCGGATATCTATGCTGTGCCCCTGCAATGGCAGGGGCAGCGTGCGCGGCGCAGTTCCGGCTCGCACTTCGTCGCGCCAGGTCTGCACGTCAACACCGGTATTCTGCGCAACCTCGAGTTAGCCGACGCGGCGCAGGACCCCTTGCCGACTATCCGCGTTGCGCAGGTCATCACGCCTATCGACCGTGGCCAGCTGCATTATTGGTTCGCCGGCTGTCGCAATTTCGCGCGCGACCGGCCGGACATCGACGACTTCATGCGCGCTGCCCAGATTAAGGCCTTCACCGAAGATCAGTTTGCGATGGAGCAGATGGCGCGCATGCAGCGCATCGATCGCCAAAGCGATTTCGCCGAGATGCATATCCCGACCGATGCGGCGGGCTTGGCCATGCGACGTCAGTTACTGGCCTTGGTCGCGCGCGAAAGCGCTTGAGCATGGTGGCAGAGGAGCATGCAGCGATGTCGGAAAACATGAAGGCCGCACAGGCGGCCACGCGCAGTGTGCTGTTTGGCGCCATTGAGGCGCAGCGCGACACGCTAGCGGCGAGTAACGAGGCCGACGAACTACTCGGTACTTTGTCACCTGCGTCAGTCAACGCGCTGGTGGCGAGCGGCGCGCTGCGCATGAAACTGCCGAGGGTACTCGGCGGTTTCGAAGCAGATCTGGTGACCCAGATGGAAGCGCTGGAGCGCCTGACCATCATCAATCCAGCGGTCGGCTGGTGCGCCATGGTCGGCGCCACCAGTCTCGCCATGCCGGGTGCTTTCCTGCCCGATGCTGGCATCGCGCGTATGTTTGTCGATGGTCGTATTCCGCGCGGCGCGATCGTCGTCGCGCCGAGCGGCGTCGCCACACCGATCGACGGTGGTTATCGTTTGAACGGGCGCTGGGGCTTTGCCAGTGGTGTGCGTCATGCCGAATGGATGGTGGCTATGGCGCGCGCCGAGCGCGCCGTCGGTGCGCCGCCGGATAATCATTTCATGGTGTTTCCCGTCACTGAGTGCGAGATCCTCGATAACTGGCAGGTGCTGGGGCTCAAGGGCACCGGCAGCTGCGACATCGTCGTCAAGGATGTCTTCGTGCCCGATGAGATGTCGTTCGCCGTCACCGCTGCGCAGCGCCGTGGGGGCGCGCTGTACCGCATCGGCCTGCCGGCCTTTGTTGCCTATGAACACGCTGGCTTTGCGCTCGGCCTCGCGCGGCGCGTGCTCGATGGTCTGGTCACCCTCGTGCAGAGCAAGAAGCGTGGCTATGGTCCAGGTGGCAACCCCATCGCCGATCGTGGCAGCGTGCAGCGTTTGATCGGTCACGCCGAGATGCGCTTGCGCGCCGCCCGTGCACTCGCCGTCGAAGCAAACGAGTATGCTTGGGACGTCGTCTGCACGGGCCAATCCTTGTCAGCCGAGGAGCAGTGCGTGGTGCGCAGTGCGGCGACCTATGCGACCGAAGTGTCAGCTGAGGTGGTGACTGATGCGTTCCGCAATGCCGGTGCCGGCGCCATCTACACCAGCCATTTCATGCAGCGCTGCCTGCGCGACATCAATGTCGCTGCCCAGCACTATATGGTCGCCGATACGGCCTACGAACAACTCGGTCGCGCGCGACTGGGATACACCGATATCAATCCCATGGGCTGAGGGAGTCGCGGGTCACGGCGTAGCGTTTCAACGAGGGGAGAAGACATGGATCTTTCACTGCTTGTTACCGGCGGCGGCATGCGTATCGCCGACCTGCTCACCATCGCACGCCAGGCCGAGTCGGCGGGTTTCGCTGGCATGTACATGGCCGAAGTCCATCGCAGCGGCTTCGTGCCGTTGACCGCCGTCGCGAGTGTCACGCAGCGCATGCGCATCGGCCCCTATGTGTTGAATGCCTATGGCCGCAGCCCGCTGCTGACCGGCATGTCGGCCATCGACCTCAACGAATTCAGCGGCGGTCGGCTGGTGTTGGGCCTGGGCGGCGGTAACCGCATCATCAACGAACAGTGGCAGGGCATTGCCCATGCACGCGTACTGACCAAGATGACGGAATACATCGAAATCGTAAGGCGCATGGCGGCGACACGCCTCGGCGGAAGCGTGGATTTCGACGGCGCCGTGCACAGCACGCACTGGTCGCCGGTGATCGATCCCGGTGACAAGGCGTTCCCCATCGTGCTGGCGGCAGTGTTTCCGAGCATGTTGAAAGTCGCGGCGCGGGTCGCCGATGGCATCGGCGGCGGTGCGACCCTGGGCGTCGACTAGGACGATCGACGCTGCAGCCACCACCTGCCCGGGCGCAGCGACGTTCAGTGTCGAGGTCGCTCCCGGTACCAGGCCGTCGGCCGGCCCGGCCTGGACGAAGCCAGCAGACGTG
>JANLSI010000219.1:0-5143 GCA_031362345.1 Pseudomonadota bacterium | reverse complement strand
CCTGCACCTCGCGGTCGGCGATCGGGTCGAGTTCGCGTTCGAGTCGACTCAGCCAGTCGATTTCAACCTCCATTACCACGAAGGCAAGACCGTCGTGATGCCGATCTCGCGCACCAAGACGCAGGCCGAATCGGGGGTGTTCGCGTCCCCGTGGGCATCGAACCAGATGAGACCCGGGGGCGCCGCTTGAACGCCGGTCCGTTGCGTGCGCAGATGGGTAGCAATGCCCGACAGCGTCCCGATCGCAAGCGAGTGATCACCGCCGATGACGAGTGGCAAGCCGTCGGCCTGCAGCACCTCGACCACCTCGCGACAGACGCGCGCGCATACCGCTGAGATCAGCGCCAGGTAGCGCGCCCGGCTGTCGCCCGGCGCTAATGTCTCCGGCGCGGCGATATCAATGTCACCGCGATCGGTCACGGTGCAGCCGAGCCGGGTCAGCGCACTGTGCAAGCCACCAACGCGCAAGGCACTGGGTCCCATGCCAACCCCGCGGCGGCCCGCACCATGGTCCAGTGGTACACCGAGAATATGAACGAGGTGGTTCATCGCAGGGTCCTTAGCGTTACGCCTGGTCCTATCCTAGCGCGTCGCAGACTCGACCAAGTCAGCAAATTCAGCGCGGCCTTCGCGGTTGCCGAGCGTCGCTCGCGCCGCGCCACCCGGTTGCAACGACGCTAGAGAGATCCTAAGGTCAGGCCATGACTTTACTTCCCGACTGGGCGCTAGCGGCACGCGCGCAATGGCAGTGGCGCGGCCAAACGCGCCCGCCGTTTGCCGTCGTGCCCGCACCGGGCCAGGTGTCGGTCTGGGACTATCCGCGTCCACCACGCATCACGCCCGCTGCTCGCGAGGTGGTGGTGCGTTGGGGCGATGTGGAAGTGGCGCGCACGCGACGTGCCTTATGTGTGCTGGAGACCTCACACCCGCCGAGTTTCTATCTGCCGTGGGACGACGTGGCCCGGCAACTGTTCGAACCCGCCCCTGGCGGTTCGTTGTGCGAATGGAAGGGCCCCGCGCGCTACTGGCATCTGGTGGATGGTGCGCGGCGGATAGAGTCCGTGGCATGGAGTTATCCAGAACCACTTCCAGGCGCTGAGTTGCTGGCCGATTGCGTCGCCTTCTACCCCGTCGCTCTCGAATGCACGGTCGATGACGCGCAGGTACAAGCGCAGCCTGGCGGCTTCTACGGCGGGTGGATCACGCCGGAGCTCGTGGGCCCATTCAAGGGCGAACCCGGCAGTGCGGCATGGTGACGCGGCGCGCAGCCGTCACCCACCTGCCGGCAATCGAAGGACGGTCGGCACTGTAGCAATCTGCCGTCTGTAGCTAGTCTCCCTACATCGTTTGACAAGCATGCGTCGCGCTATTGGCGCATCAGTCCAAAATCGAAACGCAGTCTGCTATAGGGCGCGTGAATGCCGAAACGTTGCGCCTCGGCCGCGTCGGTGCTGGTGGTGAACTCACCGACCAGGCTTTCCTTGGTGGCGAATACTGCGTCTGAGTCGAGATATTGGTCGCCATTGACGAAAACGTGCGTGGTCAAGGGCTCGCAACCCTCGGCCTTGACCATGAAATGCAGGTGGGCGGGGCGAAAGGCATGGCGACCGCCAGCGGCCAGCATGCGGCCTACAGGGCCATCGGTCGGCACCGGATAGGACACCGGCTTCTCGGTCACCAGGGCGTATTCGCCTTGCCCATTGGTGGTGAAACGACCGCGCAGATTCCACTCCGGCGCACTTGGATCCTGCACGTCGTAGTAGCCGTTGGCGGCGGTCTGCC
This sequence comes from Pseudomonadota bacterium, assembly GCA_031362345.1. GTDB lineage: Bacteria > Pseudomonadota > Gammaproteobacteria > JADJYF01. The sequence continues at coordinate 3,361 of JANLSI010000219.1, read as the reverse complement.
ACACTTCCAGGCTAGCACCGGCGAGCGGCTTACCCGACTGATCAGTGACCTGACCAGTGACCAGGCAGGGCACCGCCTCGTCCAGATGACGACGGCGCAGATCGCCACCATAGGGCAGCTCGGGCGAGCCCGGTATAAAGAACGGCCCGAGCACCGTCGACTCGGTACCCGCGCCGCCCTTGGGATGGTTGAGGGCATCGACCAGCATCGATACACCCAGCGTGTCCGACAGCAGGATGAATTCCTGGCGTTTGTCGTCGCACTTCTTGCCGGTCGCGGTCAGGAATTCAATAGCCTCGAACCACTCTCCCTCGGTCAGCTCGACGTCTTTCACAAAACCGTGCAGGTGGGTGATGAGCGAAGCGAAGATCCGCTTCATGCGCGGCGAGACCGTGTTGGCGCTGTAGGCCTTGATCACTTCCTCGGTCAGATTCTCGACGGTAAAGTCCTTCACTGCATCATCTCCCCTGGCTGGTGCGGTTGGGCGCGCGCGCCGGTGGCGCGTATGTCATTGCTAGTGTGCGGCTGGCCACCCGGGGAGTACAGGCTGCTAGGCCAGCGGCGCGCCTTCGCTGTTGACCAGAAAGGTTTCCGGCAAGTCAGGCCCCCAATAGCACAGCGCTTCAAGGGGCTCGTGCTGGCCGCGCGGCCACGCCTGCCCGGCGGCAACAAAATCGATGTCAGCGGAGTATTCGCAGTAAGAACCCCAGGGGTCACGCACATAGTGAAAGTGATTGGAGCCAACGCCATGACGCCCCACACCCCAACCGTGGGGATAGCCGGCATCGGCCATCTGCCTGCCGCCCAAGCCGCACTCCTCCATGCTGGGCACGGCCCACGCAACGTGATGGAAACCACGCCGCGCCGATTTGGCAAAAGCCAACAAATGATGATCCGAGCCCTGCTGGCCGTACAGGAAAGACAATAGATCGAGCGACGTGTCCGCCAGCCCGAGTCCCATTGCCTCACAGTAAAAGGCGCTCTGGCGCGGCACATCGTGGGAGAACAACAATACATGGGAGAGCCGCGTCGGCCGCACACGGGGCGCGCCTTTGCGGCCACCGTCAACTGCACGCAGGCGTTCGCTGGCGACCGGCTGCGCCACCGGCCGGGCGCTGGGCGAGACCTTGGGCCCGACCTTGATCTGCAGCAGATTGCCATCGGGATCGGTATACCAACTGCCGCCCGACTCGGCCTCACGCGGCCCGTCCTGGCGCTGGGCGCCGGCCGCTTCGAGCTGGCGCAGGAGCCCACGATAGTCGGTGTCGGAGCAACCGAAGGACAGCCACGCCAGGGCTTTGCTCGCGCCCTGTACGATGCGCGCCCAGACATGTCCGCTGCCGGCGCATTTCAGAGTCAGCACCTCACCGATCCGCACGACGCTGAGCCCGAAGGCTTCGTAGAAACTCGCCGCGACGTTCAAATCCGGCACACGTAGCGCGAAGTGATCGAGGGAATGGATGGCGGCGAGCCGCGCACTGCTATTCATGTTCTTGTCCTTGTCCTGGGCGGATGACCGCGCGTGCCGCTCACCACACGCTAGAACCGCGATCGCGGACGGTCAGCGCGCGCAGGCGACCGCAGTTTAACAATCTATGACGCAATCCGTTCCGTTTGTGCTTAAGGTTTCAGCGTCCCAAGCCGCGCGCGGCAATAGAATCATGCTACCTACAGCGCAGCAGCCATGAGACCGACGAATGGAGAAGCTCTCCACCCCCAACAACCGCCGCGCCGCTTATCGCGTCGCACCGGACTCACCCGACGAATTGGACCTGGCCATCTTGAGCCAGCGCCAGCAGTTGGTGCGTGCGGTGATCGAGGACGTCGCCTTCGGCGGTGCACGCATCCGGCTCGACCGCGCCCTGGCGGAGGAAGCCCGGCTGAGCGCCGGAGAGCAAGTCACCCTCGCCCTGCGCTCGCTACGTTACAACTACAAGAATCACATGCTCGCGCGCGTGGTCGGCGTCTCCGAAGGCGTTAGCGCCCAGACCGTGCACCTCGTTTTTGAAGGTGCTCACGCGGATACACCTATGCACAACAACGATCATTACGCGCTGTTCAATCGACGCACCCTGCAACGCGGCGGCGTGTCCACCAGCGGCGTCGGCCTAGAAGCCGAAGTCATGCCGAGCGAAGTCACCGCGCGCAACATGCGCAGCTATGCCGTCGGGGTGCGCAATATCTCCAATGTCGGCATCAGTCTGCGCGTCAGCGCCAGCATCCACCAGGCACTAAGCAGTCATGACGAATTGTCCCTGACCCTGCGACTGCCTGGCCGCCCGGACGTGCGCCGCATCGCCTGCCATGTACGCCATCGCCTGGTCGAAGACAGTGATTTCATCTATGGCTGCAAGTACGACTGGAATGGGACTATCGACCCGCTAGCCGTCGCCGAAGAACTGCTGGACTTCATGCTGGAGAACGCCGAACTTAAGTGATGCGACCCACTGACTTTCACGGCCAGGGAGCCTTCGAGACAGAAGGTTGGTAGGGATGATGGGGGCGCCGCGAGGCGCCCTCATTTTTTGCCTTAGACGAAACGCAGCGAGACTGAGCCCAGATCCTGGAAACGCACCGAAATCGTGTCGCCCCGTTCGATGCCGATGGCGGCCGTGATGCCGCCGGTCATGATGAAGCTGCCAGCCGGGATCACCTGACCGCGCCGCGCGAGATTATTCGCCAGCATCGCGACCGACGCAGCCGGGTGGCCGAGCACCGCAGCAGCGGCCGCCAGATTAACGATGCGCCCATTTTTCTCCACCACCAAACCTATCGTCGGCAGATCCAGCTCATCGAGACAACGGGCGCGCCCGCCGCTGACAAAACCCGCCGCCGAGGTGTTATCCGCTACCACGCTGATCAAATCGAACTTGAAGTTTTCATAGCGCGAATCAAGGATCTCAACCGCCGGCATGACGAACTCGGTGGCGGCCAGCACCTGGGCGATATGACAACCTGGCCCAGACAATTCGGTATGGGTGACGAAGGCAATCTCGGCCTCGATGCGCGGCGCGATGAAGTTGTCGAAGGGCACGTCGCCGCCGTCGGGGTAAGCGCCGTAGTCGCACAGGAAACCGAACACAGGTTCGGTAACATTCATTTGCTTCATCTTGGCCTGCGAGGTCAAGCCGGCCTTGAGGCCGGCGATACGCACGCCGGCCGCGACTTTCGCAGCGCGAATTGCGTCCTGGATGGCGTAAGCGTCATCCCAGTCCAAGGCTGGATACGCATCGGTGATCTTGATGATGGCTTTGCGTTCACGCTCGGCTGTTGCCAGCCGCGCCGCGAGTTTAGCGATGGTCGCCTGGTCTAAAGTCATCGTGTCGCCCTCGCCCGTGCCGCATCGCGCAGATTGAGCGCG
>JANLSI010000141.1:0-1544 GCA_031362345.1 Pseudomonadota bacterium | reverse complement strand
AGATCCTTGACCGCCAGCGGCACGCCATGCAGCGGCCCGCGATAGTTGCCTGCGGCGATCTCGCGCTCGGCGGCGTGCGCTTCCTCGCGTGCGCTGTCGGCCATCATGGCCACATAACTCAACAGCGTCGGGTCCAGTTCCGTGACACGCGCGAGCATGGTCTCGGTGACCGCCACCGGCGACAACTCGCGGCTGCGTAGCTTGGCTGCCAGTTCAGTGAGATCAAGATAGTGGAGCGGGGTGCTGCTCATCGGGCAATCCTCATAGCGCGTGGGTGATGCCGCACTATGTGGGCAGGCCAGCGGCGGCGTCAAATGGGGGATGCACAGCTCACAGGCTCTTACGTTGTTGCCCGTGCGGCGTTCAAGTAACCTGCACCGTCCCTTCAGCTGCAAGGTTTCCCATGCCTGCGTCACGCGCAAAACAGGTCGCCGCTGCCGTGCTCGGCAATGCGCTGGAGTGGTACGACTTCGTGGTGTTCGGCATGCTGACGGTGATCATTGCAGACTTGTTTTTTCCCGGCGATGACCCCTACTTGAGCTTGTTGAAAACCACGGCGGTGTTCGGCGTCGGCTTCGTCATGCGCCCGATCGGCGGAATGATCATGGGCGTGTACGCCGATCGCAAGGGTCGCAAAGCGGCCATGCAGCTCATCATCGCGCTCATGACGGTGTCGCTGTTGACCATCGCGTTCGCGCCGACCTACACCAGCATCGGCTATGCAGCGCCAGCGCTGATCGTGTTCGCGCGTCTGCTGCAAGGTTTCGCCACCGGCGGTCAGTATGCCGTCGCCACCTCCTTCCTGGTCGAGGTCGCGCCGCCCGGTCGGCGTGGACTGTATGGCTCGATGACCCAGGTCGGCCAGGTGCTGGCCGCCCTCGGCGGTGCCTGTGCCGGCATGTTTCTGAGTGTGGTGCTGACGCCAGAGCAGACCCACGCCTGGGGCTGGCGCCTGCCGTTCGCCGTCGGTCTGCTGATCGCACCGGTCGGGGTCTATATCGCGCGGCATCTCGAAGAGAGTGAGGCCTTTCTCGAGCATCAGAAATCTCAGGTGCAGGCGTTGCCCTTGCTCGCCATGCTGCGTGAAAACCTGCGTGGTGTGTTGGTCACCTTCGGCCTGGTGATCTGCGGCACCATCACCTATTACGTGATTCTGATCTCGATGCCGATCTTCGCCCAGCACCAGCTCGGCATCGCCTCGGGTGAAGCTTTCAAAGTGCAGGTCACCGCGCTCGTCACGCTGTTGGTATTGACGCCGATCGCGGGCTGCTTAGCTGATCGTTTTGCGCTGCGCCCCTTGCTGATGATCGGTTCGGCCGCCGTGCTGGTGGTGGTGTTGCCACTGTTTCATCGCGTGCATGCGGCACCGAACTTCGCCAATCTGCTGTTGTTGCAGGTGACGGTCTGCGCCTTATTCGCCTTCTACTTCGGTGCGGTCGCGACCGCCGTCGCCGAGCAGTTCCCTCCCGGCGTGCGTTCTACCGGCTTGTCGCTGGCCTATAACCTGGCGGTGATGTTGTTCGGTGGCTTTGCGCAAACCATCG
>JANLSI010000080.1:0-1763 GCA_031362345.1 Pseudomonadota bacterium | reverse complement strand
TCGGTGTCCTCGAAGCTCCACGAGGGGCCGGAAAACCTGCCGCCGGACTATTTCACGCCTGAGCATCGGGCGCGCAACCCCTTCGCCAGTCTGCCGGTGCTGGAGCTCGACGATGGCTCGACTATCGTCGAGTCGCTCGCCATCATCGACTATCTCGAAGAAATGCATCCGCTGCCGCCGATGTGGGGCGAAGCGCCGCGTCAACGTGCGCGTGCACGCGAAGTGGAACGTATCGTCGAGCAGCGACTGCTGAACCCTTTGGCCACCTATATCCACGCGACCGACTCGCCGCTCGGCCTGCCACCCAACGAACACGTCGCGCAATGGGCGGCACCCCGATGGTCGGCGGCCCTGCTGTATCTCGATGCGCTGCTGGCCGACGGCCGTGAATTCCTGTGTGGAGCTGCACCCAGCGTGGCGGATTGCACCTTGGCGGCGACCCTGCAATTCGCGCGCTTCGGCAAGGTGCCGTTGCTGGCCGGGAGGGACGCTATCGCAGGCTGGGATGCGCGTTATCGCGAGAGATCGGTGGCACGCATGGTGTTGTCGCTGTAGCGTAGGACGATGTCGCATTACCTGCCGGTGCGCCGCTGCGTGATAGCTGCGAACCAGAAGCCGAGCGCACCAAGCACCGCGATCGCGAACACCGCCCACTGCATGACGTGCACGCTGCCGCTCGCGCTCCACACCGCTGCGGTGACCAACGGCGCGAGCGCGGTCATGACCAGCATCGGCGTGCCTATCAGGCCCATGGTGCGCGCGAGGTGTTGGCGTCCCAGCCACTCGCCGGGTGCGATGCCGCGCAGTATGGTGGTCACGCCGTTCGCCATGCCGAACAAGCAAGCGAACAACGCCAAGGCGGGCAAGGTCGGCGGGCCGAGGATCAGGATCAGGATCGCTAAGGGCACCAGGCTTGAGGTCAATGCGCCGAGCACATGCAGATCGGCGCGCTCGCCCAGCCACATCATCACCACGCGGCCCGCCACCTGACTGGGACCGATGAGGGCGACAGCCGTCAGCAGCGTCGTCGTTGATACACCCAGGGCCTTTTGCGACGGCACGAATTGGAATACCAGTCCGGCGGCGGTCATGGAGTAGGCGGTGAACCACAGCACCATGCCCCACAGCACGGGATCGCGCAGACGTTGGCGCACTACGGCGCGCGCATCGGCGTCGTCGGTGGCAGCGTGAACGGCCTGCGCTAAAGCGGTGTTCTGCGGCGGTACGAACCACCAATGGATGGGCACGCAGATCGCGACATGCAGTGCCGCCAGCAGCAGTAACACCGTGCGCCACGGCAGGTGCGCGAGCAGGGTTTCGATGAGCGGGATGCCCACCGTGCTGGCGAAACCCGCGATCAAGGTCAGGGTGGTAATGGCGCGCCGCGGGTCGGCGCCGAAGTGCCGGCCGACGACCATGAAGGCCGGCTCGTAAAGGATCGCCGACAGGCACGCGCCGAGCAGCAGCCACACGCCATAGAACATTGCCACGCTGTGCACCTGGGACCACGCCACCAGCAGCACGGCGGTGCCGGCCGAACCTAGGGTCATGAGCCCACGCCCGCCATGGCGGTCGATCCACGCGCCGACCCCATAGGTGCATAGTCCCGCTATCAGCAGGCCGGCGCTGAGCGCGCCGTTCATGAGCGTCAGCGACCAGCCGAATTCCCGCTGCATGGGCAGCACGAACAAGGGGAAGCCGTAGTAGAGCGTGCCCCACGACACCACCTGCGCCCAGCCCAACGCCCAGATCATGGGGCCACG
>JANLSI010000069.1:0-12474 GCA_031362345.1 Pseudomonadota bacterium | reverse complement strand
GCCACGCTCATCGCGTTCTGGCTGTACGCCAACGTGCTCGCCATCCAAATCAACAAGAGCAACTGAGCGCTGCGTGAAACGCCACGCTCTACTAGCCAAGGTATCGTCATGAACAGAACGCTGGTCACCGGAACGGGTCTCGTCGTCGCGCTGGCTTTGTTCCTGGCGGTCAACATCATCGCCAATCAGGGCCTGACCTCCCTGCGCCTGGATCTGACGCAGAACAAGCTCTACACGCTGTCCTCCGGCAGCCGCAACATCCTTGGCCAGCTGGTCGAGCCGGTGACCATTCGGCTTTACTACTCGTCAAAGGAATTCGCCAACATTCCGCAATTGCTCAATTACGGCAAGCGCGTACGGGACATGCTTGAGGAATACGCTGCGGCGGGCCAGGGCAAAGTCAAACTACAAGTTATCGATCCGGAACCTTTCTCCGAGGCCGAGGACGAGGCGGTCTCGTTTGGCGTGCGTCCCGTGCCGCTGTCGGCCGGTGGTGGACAGGGCTATCTCGGTGTGGTCGGCACCAATGCGACCGACGACGTGCAATTGCTGCCGCTGTTGAGCCCCGAGCGCGAAGATGCACTCGAATACGAATTGACCAAAATGATCTACGCGCTCGCCCAGCCCAAGAAGCGCGTCATCGGCGTGATCTCGACCTTGCCGGTATTGGCGCCGCCGCCCGACCCCATGACCGGCCAGCAGCATGGTCAGGACTGGACCAGCTTCGTGCTGTTGAAGGAACTCTACGACATCAAGGAAATGACCCCTGAGGTCAGCACCATCGATAAGAACATCGACACCTTAATCGTCGTGCACCCCAAGGACTTGCCGCGTCCGACCCTGTACGCCATCGATCAATTCGTCTTGAAGGGCGGCAAGGCCATGATCTTTGTCGACCCGCTGGCCGAGCAAGATCACGCCCAGCCCGATCCCGAGCGCCCGGGTGTAGCGCCCAAACTCGACTCCAACCTTGAGCCCTTATTCGCAAAATGGGGTATCAAGCTCGCGCCGGCAAAAGTAGTCGGCGACCCGACCATCGCCGTACGCGTGTCTTTCCGTACCCCGCGCGGCCCACAGGAGGTTGAATACCTGCCGTGGCTGCAGCTGCAAGGCAGTGCGCTCAACCATGACGACTTCATCACCAACGAGCTGAACTCGGTCAATGTCGGCACCGCCGGTTCGCTGGAAACACTCGCGGACTCCAAGCTCAAGGTCGTGCCGCTGCTGCAGACCGACACCACCGCCGGCCTCATCGATCGCGACTCGATCATCTTTGTGCGCGACCCCGCCGGGCTGCTGGAGAATTTCAAATCCGATGGCGTGCGTCACGTTATCGCCGTGCGCGTAGCGGGTGACGCGCAGACCGCGTTTCCCGATGGTCGCCCGCCAACCGAGGATCAGAAGAGCGCGGTGCTCGACGCCGATTTCGTCGCGAACTCAAAAGCAGGTATCAACGTCATCGTGGTGGCCGACACCGATTTACTCGCCGATCGCTTCTGGGTACGCTTCTCGACCTTCGGCGACATGCGTATGCCGGAGCCGTTCGGCAATAATGGCGATTTTTTGATCAATTCCATCGATAACCTCGGTGGCAACGACGACTTGATCAGCCTGCGCAGCCGTGGTCAGTACACCCGCCCCTTCAAGGTCGTACAGCAGATCCAGCGCGAAGCCGAAGCGCAGTTCCGCGATCGACAAAAGGCCTTGCAGGACAAACTCACGGAAACTGAGCACAAGCTCGCCGCACTGCAGGGCGAGCACAGCGGCAAGGAAATGATTCTGACACCCGAGCAGAAGACCGAGCTTGAGACCTTTCGTGAGGAGCAGCTCAAGACGCGTAAGGAATTGCGCGCCGTGCAGCACGAACTCGACGCCAATATCGAAGGGCTGGGCACCAAACTGAAATTCATCAACACTGCGCTGGTGCCGCTCTTGATTTCGATTTTCGCCATCGCCGTAAGTTTGTTCGCGGCCCGTTCGCGACGCGCTGCCTGAGCGTGCAAGGGAGACGCGCACCATGAATAAATCACTGCTCGCTGCCCTGTTGCTGGCTGTCGCTCTCGGCGGGCTGGCATGGCAGATCAGCGTCGACAAAGCACCCCAGACCGAGATCACGCGCAGCGCGCTAAGCGTCGGTCTGCTCGACAAACTCAATGACGTGACGCGTATCGAACTGCTAACGGCCAAGTCCCAGACCACGCTCAAACGCGCCAGCGAACAATGGACGCTCGCTAATCGCGACAACTTCCCGGCCGATGCGCAGGCCGTCAAACGCCTGCTGCTGCAGCTGGCCGATCTGGAGATTGTGGAAGCCAAGACCCGCTTGCCCGAGAGCTATGGGCGCATTGGCGTGGCCGCTCCAGGCGCGGGCTCCGACAGCCTGCAGGTGGAACTCTATGGCGCCAAGGACGAAAAATTATTGGCCATCATCGTCGGTCATCCACGCAATGGTGGTCAAAAAAGCCAGCGCTATGTGCGACGCGCCGGTGAGCGCCAGTCATGGCTGGTGAATGGCAAGATCGAGGGCGCGGCAGATCCCATCACCTGGCTGGATGCGCGCATCGCCGATGTCGATACTGCACGGGTTCGTCGCGTCGAAATCACGCCGGTCGAGGGGCCGGCGCTGGTGATCGAGAAAGCGCGTCCTAAGGACAACTTCTTCGATTTGCAGAACTTGCCCAGTGGCCGGGTAGTGCGCTCCAAGTCCTTGGTCTCAAGTCTCGCTGCGCTGCTGCTCGACCTGCGCTTCAACAGCGTGGCCATCGCCACCCGCTACGCGCAGGCCAAACCGTTAAGGCACGCGATAGTGCAGACCTTTGACGGACTGGTCGCGCACATCGAGGAATTCGAAGCGGACGGCAAGACCTATGCGCGCTTCGATTTTGACTACGACGCTACGACACCGACGGCCGGCATCCCCGCGCCGGGTAACGAGCCCCGCAAGGAAACGGTCGAACAGGAAGCGGCTAGACTCAAGGCCCGCGTCGCCGGCTGGGTTTATGAATTGCCGGACTATAAGACGCGCTTGTTGAGTAAGCGCTTGGACGATCTGGTGCAAGCGCCCAATAAGGACGCAGCAGCAACTGATTAGGACCCTGGTCAGAATTATCTCGTCAACATCGAGGGTGTTCCTGAGTGGTTGCAGCAAGGCGCGATTCGCGGGCAATAGCGGGCTATTGCCAAGAATAGCAACGCAGCGGCAGCCGCTCAGGAACAGCCGAATGTAGAGATAATTTTGACCAGGGTCCTTAGTGCACGCGCTGGCTGGCGGCGCAGGAAGCCGGCAGTGCGCTGGTCATGGAGCGCAGCATGCGCCAGCCATGGGCGCTGCCAAGTTCATGCCACAGGTTGTAGGCATTGAAGCCATCGATGCAGGGCTCACCACTCTGCAGCACCCGCAGTGTTTGCAAAGTATCCATGGCCCGCACGAACTCGTCGGCAAGCAGGCCGTGGATTTCCGATTTGTGCTTGGTCGCGTATTCGCGATAAGCGTGACGCCCGACTTCGACGAAGTAGGACACCGGCACGCCTTTGCGGATCGCATGTTCGGGAAACAAGCCCGCGCACAGCAGGCACTGGTCGCCGACCACCGCCGGGTCTGAAGTGTCGGCGTGCAAGATGCGATCGATGCGATCGATGAAGCCGTTTTCCAAATCGCTGGTCGTGATGCCGGCGCCGACATGGCGGAATAACAAGCTCACGAGATGTTCTTCAATGGCCGGGCTCAAGCGCACTCCTGCGACGAGTTGCGCGTGGGTAAGAAGGGCGCGCCAGCCAGCGGTCTCGGCAATGTGTAGTTCAGCGTGGGCCATGACAGTGTTCCTTGATTGCGGAAAATGTCGGCCCGCAGGCGGGAAGCTTTAGCCTGGACGGCAGCACGCCAGAGCCGGGCGCGCCGTACTCACGGATAAGCACAGCGGCTATACTGCCGCCCCCAATAGCCACCGCCGACAGCCCGCACCGCCCATGACCCAGGCCAGCCCTTCTCCGCCCAATTTTCAGGCCCTGATTTTTGAATTGCAGCGCTATTGGAGCGGCCATGGCTGCGTGATCGTTCAACCCTATGACATGGAAATGGGTGCCGGCACCTTTCACCCAGCGACCTTCCTGCGCGCTATCGGCCCCGAGCCCTGGCGCGCCGCCTATGTGCAGCCTTCGCGGCGGCCGACCGATGGCCGCTACGGCGACAACCCCAACCGCCTGCAGCACTACTTCCAGTTTCAGGTACTGCTGAAGCCCTCGCCTGATGACATCCAGGAGCTCTACCTCGAATCGCTGCGCACGCTGGGCATCGATCTCCATGTACACGACGTGCGCTTCGTCGAAGACAACTGGGAATCGCCGACGCTAGGCGCCTGGGGGCTGGGCTGGGAAGTGTGGTTGAACGGCATGGAGATCACCCAATTCACCTACTTCCAACAAGTAGGCGGCCTGGACTGCCGGCCGGTGTCGGGTGAAATCACCTATGGCCTGGAACGCATCGCCATGTACCTGCAAGGCGTGAACTCGGTCTACGACCTGCTGTGGACCGAGTCCGTCAACGGCCGTGTCACCTATGGCGACATCTACCACCAGAACGAAGTGGAGATGTCGGCCTACAACTTCGAGCACGCCGACACCGCCGCGCTATTCGCCTGCTTCGAGCAGTGCGAGGCAGCGGCCATGGGCATGATCGAAATCAAGCTGCCGCTGCCGGCTTACGAACAAATGCTGAAGGCGTCCCATACCTTCAATCTGCTCGACGCGCGCCGCGCCTTGTCAGTGACCGAGCGCCAGCGCACCATCCTGCGGGTGCGGACCCTTGCGCGCGCCATCGCCGAGACCTATTACGCGGCCCGCGAGACGCTGGGCTTTCCGCTGCTGGCGGTCACCGATCACGCCGGGCAGCCGCTATGAGCCGTCACGACACTCTTCTGATCGAACTTGGTAGCGAGGAACTGCCGCCTAAGGCGTTGTTGAAGCTGTCCGAGGCATTCAGCACCGGGCTCGATAAACAGCTGCGCACTGCGGGCTTCGATTTCGATAGCCTGGAAAGCTTCGCCACGCCACGCCGCCTGGCGCTGCGGGTGGTCAACATCGCCGCCGAGCAAGCTGAGCGCGTCGAAACCCGCCGCGGCCCGGCAGTCAGTGCGGCATTCGATGCGAACGGCGCCGCGACCAAGGCCGCCCTGGGTTTCGCCCGTTCCTGCGGCGTGGAGGTCGCAGCCCTTGGTCGTCTCCAGACCGCCGAAGGCGAATGGCTGTCTTTCGAGCAGCGCGTCGCTGGACGCCGTCTGTTCGACCTGCTGCCGGAGATGGTCAGCACTGCGCTGGCCGGCTTACCGATCCCCAAACGCATGCGCTGGGGGACCCATAGCGCTGAGTTTGTCCGTCCAGTGCATTGGTTGGTGATGCTCTACGGCGGCGATGTCGTGCCCGGCACAGTGTTGGGCCTCACAGCCGACCGCATCACCCATGGCCACCGCTTCATGCACCCTGTGCCTATCACGCTAGCCCACGCCGACAGTTACGCGGCCAGCCTGCAAAACCCCGGGCGCGTGATCGCATCCTTCGCCGCGCGTCGTGCACGCGTGCGCGAGCTGGTCGAAACCACCGCCGCTGCCGAAGATGGCTGCGCCGTGATCGATGATGCCCTGCTCGACGAAGTCACCGCGCTAGTGGAATGGCCGGTGCCGATCTGCGGCAGCTTCGATCAACACTATTTGCAGCTGCCGAGCGAAGTGCTGATTGCGACCATGCAGGGTCATCAAAAATATTTCCCGGTGCACGATGCCGAGGGCAGACTGCGCAATCGCTTCATCACCCTCGCCAATCTTGAGAGCCGCGCGCCGGACGCGATCCGGGCCGGTAACGAGCGCGTGATCCGGCCGCGGCTAGCGGATGCCGATTTCTTCTATCGCGCCGATCGCGCTAAACGTCTCGACAACCGCCTGCCCGGTCTCGACAGCATGATGTACGAGAAGCGACTTGGCTCGCTCGGCGACAAGACCCGCCGCATCGTGAGTCTTGCGGCGACATTAGCGAGCATCTGTGGTGCCGATGCGGCGCTCGCACGTCGCGCGGCCGAGCTGTCGCGCTGCGATCTGTTATCCGATCTGGTCGGCGAATTTCCTGAACTACAAGGCACCATGGGCAGCTATTACGCAGCTGCCGACGGTGAGGTGAGCGATGTCAGTCGCGCGCTCGGCGAGTTCTACCAGCCGCGTTTTTCCGGCGACGCAATTCCGGCCACCGCCGTCGGGCGCTGCGTGGCCGTGGCTGACAAGCTCGACTCGCTGGTCGGTATCTTCGGCATTGGCTCGGCACCGACGGGCGATCGCGACCCCTTCGCGCTGCGCCGCGCCGCGATTGGCCTGCTGCGCATTGCGATCGAGGCGGACATCGCGCTCGACCTGCGTGCAGCCATCGATTTTGCGCTCGCGACCTATGCGGGCGTCAAGCTGGTGCCCGACACTGCGGAACTGGTTTACACCTTCGTGCGTGAACGCCTGCGGGGCTACTATCTTGAGCGCGGCACGCCCAACGACGTGTGCGCGGCAGTGTTCGCCAAGGACCCGTCGGCCCCTGCCGAAGTCGCGCGGCGCCTGGTGGCCGTCACCCATTTTCGCGCCTTGCCCGCCGCCCAGGCGCTGGCTGCTGCCAACAAGCGCATCGCCAATATCCTCAAAAAACTCGACATCCCACCGGCGGATACTATTGACGATGCGCGCCTGATCGACCCCGCCGAGCGCGAATTGGCGAGGCGTTATGCGGCGCTGGCGCCCGCCGCTGAGCAATTGTTCGCGGCGCGAGAATACTCACGCTACATGGAATTGCTGGCGGGCTTGCGCGAACCGGTCGATGCTTTCTTCGACAACGTCATGGTGATGAGCGAAGACCTCGCGCTACGCGGCAATCGGCTCGCCCTGCTGGCCAGGCTGCACGCCTTGTTCACGCGAGTGGCTGACATCGCACGACTGCACGACGCTTAAATTCATGCGTACCTTGCTGATCGACCGTGACGGCGTCATCAATCAGGATTCCCGCGATTACATCCGCTCGCCCAGCCACTGGCGCGCGCTGCCCGGCGCGCTGGAAGCGATGGCCCTCGCCCAGCGCGCGGGCTTTCGTCTGGTCGTGATCAGCAATCAATCGGGCCTGGCGCGCGGCCTGTTCAGCATCCACGACTTGAACGCGATTCATCAACGTCTGAGCGACGAGCTGGCGCGTCTTGGCGGCCGTGTCGAAGCGTTCTTCTTCTGTCCTCATGCCCCGCAGGACGACTGCGCGTGCCGCAAACCTCGTGCGGGCCTGCTGCTGTCGCTGCGCGAGCGGCTGGGTATTGATCTGGCGCGTGCGTCGTTTATCGGCGATCGCGTCAGTGATGCACGCGCGGCACTCACCGCCGGGGCACGGCCAATCCTGGTACGCACCGGCATCGACCCGCTCAATCCTGTCGAGGTCGCGGCGTGTGGCGCGGTCGAGGTGTATGACGATTTGCGCGCCGCGATCGCCGCGCTGCTGTGACCATGGCAACCTTGCGTTCGATCATCTTCTATGTCGGGCTCGTGCCGCTGACGGTACTGTTCAGCGTCGTCGGCATCGCCATCCTGCCGCTGCCACGGAACTGGCGCTATGCCGTGATCACGCGCTGGTCGGTGCTGACCATCGCCTGGCTGAAGCTCGCCTGCGGGCTGGGCTGGCGGGTCACGGGCCGTGAAAACATTCCGGTCGCGCCGGGTGTGATCCTGTGTAAACACCAATCGGCGTGGGAGACCATCACCCTGCAGCTGATCTTTCCGCGTCAATCCCAGGTGTTAAAAAAAGAACTGCTGTACGTGCCGTTCTTCGGCTGGGGTCTCGCCAGCCTTAATCCCATCGCTATCGATCGTAAGGCCGGCACCCGGGCACTGCGCACCGTGCTGGAGCGCGGCGCGGCGCGCATACGCGAAGGCTGGTGGGTTTTATTGTTTCCCGAAGGTACGCGTATCCCGCCGGGCGAAATCGGTCGTTACACTCAGACTGGCGCAGCCTTGGCGCTGGCGGCGCAAACCGTGGTGGTGCCCGTGGCGCACAATGCCGGCGTATTCTGGGCGCGCAATGCGCTGACCAAATATCCAGGCACCATCGACGTCGTGATCGGCCCACCGATCACGACTGCCGGGAAAAGTGCCAAAGCCATCACCCTGGAAGCGCAAGCCTGGATAGAACAAACCTGTGCCAGCCTACCCCGCACGCCGGGCGGCTAGACCTTATGATGGCTCGCATTATCTCCATTGGAACGGCAAGCGATGCGACACTTGAGCGATTCACGATTCCCCGCCACCCGCATGCGCCGTCTGCGCAGCGACGAATTCGTCCGACGTCTGGTGCGCGAGACGCAGGTGTCGGTCGATGACTTGATCTGCCCGATGTTCATCCTCGACGGCGAAGGGCAGCGCGAACCGATCGCCAGCATGCCCGGTGTCGAGCGACTCAGCATCGACCTGGCGGTTGAACGCGCGGGGCGTCTGCATCAACTCGGCATACCGGCCGTGGCCTTGTTCCCGGTCACACCGGACGCGTGCAAGAGCGCCGATGGCCGAGAAGCCTACAATCCGCATGCCATCACCCAGCGCGCCATACGTCGCATGAAAGATGCCTGGCCGGATCTTGGCATCGTGACTGACGTCGCCCTCGATCCCTTTACCAGCCATGGCCACGACGGCGTGATGAACGAGGCCGGCGAGATCCTGAACGACGCGTCAGTCGATATCCTGGTGCGGCAGGCGCTTTCCCAAGCGCGCGCCGGCGTTGATATTGTCGCGCCCTCGGACATGATGGACGGCCGCATCGGCGCAATTCGCACGGCGCTCGAAAGCGAAGGCTTCTACAACGTCAAGATTCTCGCCTACTCGGCGAAATATGCCTCGGCGTTCTATGGCCCCTTCCGCGACGCGGTCGGTTCCGGCAACAAGCTCGGCCGGGGCAGCAAAAAGACCTATCAGATGGACGCCGGCAACAGCAGCGAGGCATTGCATGAAGTCGCGCTCGATCTGGCCGAGGGCGCCGACATGGTCATGGTCAAACCCGGCATGCCCTATCTCGATATCGTGCAACGGGTGAAAGCGGAGTTTGGTCGGCCGACCTTCGTCTATCAGGTCAGTGGCGAGTACGCGATGCTGAAGGCCGCCGGCCAGGCCGGCTGGCTGGACGAACGCGCGGTGGTGCTCGAGTCCCTGCAAGCCTTCAAGCGCGCCGGCGCCGACGGCGTGCTGAGCTACTTCGCCGAAGCCGTCGCGACCTGGTTGGCTGAGTAAGCGCCACAACTTACACGTCGAGATCGAGCTCCTTGATCTTGCGCGTCAGGGTGTTGCGGCCCCAACCCAGGAGCTTGGCCGCTTCCTGCCGGCGACCGCGGGTCGCCTTCAAAGCAACCTCGATCATGGTGGTTTCGAACCGCGGCACCGCTTCCGCCAGTATCGGTGTATCGCCGCCACTGCGGGTGCGCAACTCTGCCCACTGACGCAGTGCCGTTTCCCAGTCCGCCGGTCCAGCGTTCTCCGGCGTCTCGCTGTCGGCCAGGAGTTCGGCCGGCAGATCTTCGATGTCGATTTCCCGTGAGGGCGCCATAATCATCACACGCCGACATACGTTCTCGAGTTGACGCACATTGCCTGGCCAGCTGAAGCCACGCATGACGTCAAGCGCGCGCGGCAACAGTTTCTTGGTCTCGACCTGCAACTCAGCGGCGGTCGCGCGCAGGAAGTGGTCCGACAAGGCATCCAGATCGTCGGCGCGCGCGCGCAGCGGTGGCAACTGTAGACGGATCACGTTCAAGCGATGGAACAAATCTTCGCGGAACTGACCGGCGCGCACACTCTGCTCGAGATGCTGATGAGTCGCGGCAATGACGCGCACATCCACCCGTACCGGTTCATGTCCACCGACACGGTAGAACTCACCGTCGGCCAGCACGCGTAACAGACGGGTCTGCAGCTCCGGCGGCATGTCGCCGATTTCATCGAGAAACAATGTCCCGCCATTGGCCTGCTCGAAGCGCCCAATGCGCTGCACGGCGGCGCCGGTGAAGGCGCCCTTCTCGTGTCCGAACAGTTCTGATTCCAGCAGATCGCGCGGAATGGCGGCGGTGTTCAGCGCGATGAACGGTTTGCTGGCGCGTGGACTGTGACGATGCAGGGCACGCGCCACCAACTCCTTACCGGTGCCCGACTCGCCGGTCAGAAGCACGGTCATATTGGAATTCGACAAGCGGCCGATGGCGCGGAAGACTTCCTGCATGGGCGCCGAGGAACCGATGATTTCCGGCACCGGCGTGGTGTCGACAGGCTCCACTTCAACCGCTACGCCGGCCGCCGACTTACGCAGCGCACGGCGCACGATATTGATCACATCGTCGACGTCGAAAGGCTTGGGCATATATTCAAAGGCACCGCCGCGAAATGCCGCCACCGCGCGCTCAAGATCGGCATAGGCGGTCATAATGATCACGGGCAACTGCGGGTGCGCGACCTGCACCTCCTTCAATAGCGCCAGCCCATCGGTGCCCGGCATGCGGATGTCGGTGATAATCACGTCGGGCTCGAACTTTTCGAGTCGTGCGAGCACCTTGTCGGCGTTTTCAAAACTGCGCGTTGCAACGTGCTCTTTCTCTAGCGCGCGCTCCAGCACCCAGCGGATAGCACGGTCGTCGTCGACAATCCACACTTCGTGCTGTCGATTCATTGCTGTTCTCCCACAGGCAACCATACGGAAAATTCGGTGTGTCCCGGTTCGCTCTCGAAGCCGATCAGGCCGCCCTGGCGATGCACCAGCGACTGCGCGATAGGTAGACCGAGACCCGAACCGTCGGCACGCCCAGAAACGAGCGGAAAGAAAATACTGGTGGCGAGCGCCGGGTCGACGCCGGGGCCGTTGTCGATCACCTGGGTGCGGATCACCAATCGATGCAGGATGTTGCCGATGGTGAATTTGCGTTGTACGCGGGTACGCAAAGTGACCGTGCCACCCTGCCCTTCGATAGCTTGCACCGCATTGCGCACCAGATTGAGGAAGGCCTGCACCAGTTGATCGCGATCGGCGATGATGTCCGGCAGACTCGGGTCGTAGTCGCGCAAGATCTCGACCGCGCCGCCCCGTTCTACGCTCACGACCTGCCGCACATGCTCCAGCGCATCGTGGATGTTCATGATCTGTTTATTCGATTCGCCACGCGGCCCGAGCATGCGCTCGACCAGGGTGCGCAGGCGATCCGCCTCGCCGATGATGATCTGGGTGTACTCGGCGAGTTTCTGGTCCTCAAGTTCGCGCTCGAGCAGCTGCGCTGCGCCGCGAATGCCACCCAGCGGATTCTTGATCTCGTGCGCCAAGCCCTGCAGCAACACACTCGATACCTGATTGCGCATCAGCATGTTGCCCTCAAGCTGGATACGCTGATGACGTTCGAGAACGGTCATTTCGATCAGCACCAAAGAGGGATCGCGGGCGTTCCGCCACAACGGTGTAATCGAGCAATCAACGGTGGTGGCATTGGCGCGCGCAAGGTGCAGGTCGAGATCGCGTTCCGTAAACGAACGTCCTTCGAGCAAGGCGCGGCGGACGGCTGCGATCAGCTCATCGGCGCCCGGTAACACGTCTGGCAGCGAGATATCGCGCAGACGGGTTTCGCTGGTCGCGATCAGCGACTGCGCGGCGGGATTGACTCGTACCAGGCGCAGACGGTCGTCGACCAGGATGACCGCCGTCGCCAGGGCATCAAGCAGATCGAAATCGGGGATGACAGACGGCATCATAATCAAGCGAATATACTGCACTATATTGGTGCGTGCCTTGGGGCGTGAACCCGTCACCAGGCGAAACGACTGCAACGCAGTCACTCAGAAGGCGATATTTGTCGGTGGTGCCGGTCATCCGCACCTGCGGACGGGGGCGCAAAGCCTTCAGGGAGACAATCGCAAAAATCGGACCAATTACTGGGCTTGGGGAGGACGAGGGGGAATCGGGGGGCGGGACTTGCCTGATTTAGCGTCGGCGACCGAGGTCTTGTGCAGGTGAAACACGGTAGCCGTGGAACGAATCAATTCAGCGCCGCCCTGGTCGAGCACTGCGACAGCCAGCTGGTGAGTGCCGCGGTCAACGCCAGGCAGGACGAAATGTGGTGTCTTAGACGGCTCGCCTAGCGGTGCGCCATCCATATACAGCTGAAGCCGATGGCCAACACTGACCAACAGGTCCGGTACGGTCATCACATCGACCGCAACAGACTGCTGATCGCGCAAGGTTTCGTCCTGGCCAGGCGCAAGGACCACGATGCTTTCATAGGGATTTGGCTCTTCGGCGACCAGCGGGGCGTCCGTCGCGGCTTCGTCGTGCTGCTCCGCTTGGCCGGGAATGATGGTGGTCGGTCCGAGCTCGATGATCTCAGCGCCTTGATGGGGAATATCGGAGAAGACCGCATTGCCCTGCGCGTCCTTCCAACGATAGACCTCCGCCTGC
>JANLSI010000066.1:0-2690 GCA_031362345.1 Pseudomonadota bacterium | reverse complement strand
GCGATGGCGAGCGGCACGCCGAGCATCATCAAGGCCAAGGCCGTGCGCGTGCGGCTCAAGAGCACCGGCTCCTCATCCCCGACCGCGATGATGAAGGGTCGGCGATGGTCGTGGGTCTGGCCAATGACATCGACCGGTGGCGGGTCGCCTGCGCCGCCGCGCTCGGCACGGGCCTCGCGTGCGACCCGTGTGCGCACCGCCGCCCATTCCTGCGTGTCGATATGGCCGTCGCGATTAGTGTCGAACTCCCGCAGCAGCGCTGATTGGTCGCGCTTCCAGGCCTGTAGCCGTTCGGCGATGCCGTCGTCAGTGTCGATGGGCGCTGTGCCGCTGCCGCCATGGGTGATGAACTGACCGATTACGTAAATGCCGTCACCCGGCCGAATCAACTGCTCGGTGTAACGATAAGACTTGCCCGCACTGTCGAACCAGCGGGACAGCAGATTACCGGCCGGCGGGCGGAAGCCACCCGGCGTTCGCCCATGGCCGTACCACACATCGCGCCGGGTGGTATGGACCGTGGCGCCGTCGGGGTCGACCGCGCAGCTGCCGCTGGTGTCGGTCAGATGAAACAGGCTGTCGCTCGTGCCTTGCTCTACCACCACCCAAGTTTTGCTTCGGTCCTGGCCTCGCCCCGCTTCCTTCAGGTGTTCGATTTTGTACTTGTACCAGACACACACGCGCAGCGAGGCGGGCGCACGGATCGGCTCGCCCGCCATGAGCTCGGCCATGCCACGCAGTTCGGTGTAACCCTGGGCCGCCGAGCGTACCAGCGCAGTCGGCATGTTCTCGATCATGCGTTTATGGGCGAGGCAGTGCAGCGCGCCATAGAGCATGCCTGCGGCGATTAGGGCCAGCAGGCTAGAAGCGAGCCAGAACGGGCCGGTCTCGGCGACGCGTATGACCGTGATCAGATCGGCAACGCGAGACATCATGAGCTGCCGCTGGAGCCGACGCGCTCAGCTGAACAGAGCGCGCAGGTCGACGTCGTTTTTCTCAGTCACGTTAAATTCCAGCGGTGCCTGGTTGCGAAAGCCGAACCAGCGCGCCAGCACCAGGTCGGGGAAGGTCTCGATGCGGATATTGTTCACCGTCACCGACTCGTTGTAGTACTCGCGGCGGTCGGCGATGGTGTTTTCGAGCGTGGTGATGCGGTCTCGCAGATGCTTGAACTGCGCGTCGGCCTTGAGTTCGGGATAGCCCTCGGCCACTGCGTAGAGTTGGCCTAAGCTGCGGCGCAAATCGCCCTCGCTGGCGCCGACCGCCGCCACATCATGACGCTGGTTGGCGCCGAACACCGCCGCGCGCGCGTTCGTGACCTGCACCAGGGTGTGCTGTTCGTGCTGCATGTATTGCCGGCAGATCTCGACCAGTTTGGGCAGTTCGTCGTGACGTTGCTTGAGCAACACGTCGATATTCGCCCACGCCTTGCGCACATGGTGTTTGAGCGTTACCAGGCCGTTGTAGATCAGAATGCCATAGCCGAGCAGCGTGGCGACAATGACTAAGGTGGCGATAGTGCCGATGTTCATGGCGGTCTTGCTCCGTGCGGCGGTCGTTGTGGGGCTATTATGGGCGATGTCATCGGCAACCAGGGTGGCGGTCTTGACCATAGTGCGGCGCACTCGCCCCCGCGAACGGAGAACAGGCCATGCGTGGCGACGCGAAAGTCATTGAACATCTCAACCGTGTGCTCAAGTTCGAGCTCACCGCCATCAACCAGTACTTCCTGCATGCACGCATGTTCAAGAACTGGGGTTTGAACAAGCTCAACGAACACGAGTATCACGAGTCCATCGACGAGATGAAGCATGCCGACAGGCTCGTGTCGCGCATCCTTTTCCTCGACGGCCTGCCCAACCTGCAGGACCTCGGTCGACTGCGCATCGGAGAGAACACCACTGAAGTGCTGAAGTCCGATCTGGCTCTGGAGAACGACGCCATTCCCGAATTGCGCGCGGCCATCAACAGCTGTGAAGCCTGCGCCGACTTCGTCTCGCGCGAACTGTTCGTCGAGATCCTGGCGGCCGAGGAAGAACACGTCGACTGGTTGGAAACCCAGCTCGCCCTCATCGACCGCATCGGTCTCGAAAACTACCAGCAATCCCAGATCTAGGCGTCCGGTTCGAGCCGAAGCCCGGCTCGCAGCCTCGTGCCTATTCTTTATTGCAAATGTTTCTCATTAGTACTAAGGTTTGCGTCACGCAATCTGAGCTGACCGCCATGTACGTCTGTATCTGTAACAACGTCACCGAAAGCGACATCGAACAAGCCGTGCGCGCTGGTGCCCGCAGCCTCGCCTGCCTGGCCCGGGAACTCGCGGTGTCCACCTGTTGCGGCCAGTGCCGGTGCTTCGCCGACGACGTCCTGCATGAGGTCTTGCGCACCGTCGGCGGACGCGAGTGCGCCACCACCACCGAGTTCGCCCGCGCTTCCTGAGCGCCAGCATCACCCGCGCCTGGCCATCCGGGCGCCCATCGATTCGTTTAATTTGACCGGTCACCCGGCCGGTCCCAATGGAGGGTATTCCATGAGTTCGCGTCTTGCATTTGTCCTGTTGTCAGCGCTGCTGGCGGCAGCCTTGCCGGCGCTTGCCGCGCCCGCGCCCAGTCTCGAAGAGCTGTGGCGGGTGGTGCAGCAGCAGCAGGCCACCATCGAACAGCTGAACAACAAGCTCGACACCACCCTAG
>JANLSI010000378.1:0-3071 GCA_031362345.1 Pseudomonadota bacterium | reverse complement strand
GCCGATTCCTGATGGCGACGCCGCGCGCCAGGCGATCGCCGAACTCGACGCGTTGATTGCCACGCATACGCCGGCAACGTGGGACTGAGCAGAGGAGAACATGACCGTAGGTATTGAACACGCAGGTGCCGTCGCCACCATCATTCACACCCGGCCGAAGGCGCGAAATACTATGGGTCCGCATCCGCTTGAAGATCGCGGCGCTCGGCGGCGCCGCGATCGGTCGAAACGGCACCCAGCGCCGACTACTCAGGGGCGGCGGTGAGAAGCGCTATTTGTGCATTTCGTCCTTGCCCATGGCGTCCTTCGTCATGGCGTCCTTGCCCATCTCGTGCTTCGCCATCTCGTCCTTGCCCATGGCGTCTTTAGCCATGTCGTCCTTCTTCATTTCGCCCTTGGCCATAGCGTCCTTGGCCATCGCATCCTTGCTCATCGCATCGTCGGCGTAAACGTTGCCGCCGGCGACCATGAGACCAATCGACAAACACGCTGCACTAAGAATATTCATAAAGTTCCTCGTTATCTGATGAGATGTGTGGTGGCTTTGTTGCCAGGTTTCCGGGACTGCTGACGCGTTGTCAGCTGCCGCCGAACCAGTTGTACCCCTGGTCTTCCCAGTAACCGCCGGGGTAGGTGTTGGTGACGAAGATTGCCTGGATGTACTTCGGATTCTTGTAGCCGAGTTTGGTCGGCATACGCAGCTTCATCGGAAATCCGTAGCGCGGCGGCAGAACCTCACCGTCATATTCGAGCGTCAATAATGTTTGCGGATGCAGTGCGGTGGGCATGTCGATACTGGTGTAGTAATCGTCAGCACATTTGAATCCCACATACTTGGCGCTGGTGTCGGCGCCGACCCGCGCCAGAAACTCGGCGAAGGTCACGCCGCCCCATTTGCCGATCGCGCTCCAGCCCTCGACGCAGATGTGTCGCGTGACTTGTTCACTGCGCGGCAGGGCGCGCAGTTCGGCCAGCGACCAGGCGTGCTTGTCCGCCACCATGCCGGTCACTTCCAGGCGAAAGCTGTCGCCATCGACCTCACGGATCTGCGATTCACTGTAATAGGCGTTGAACGGAAAGGGGCGGGTGATCATTGAGTCGGGATAGGTCGGCGCCAGCTGCGTAGGGTCGAATATCAAGGCCTGCGCGCGGTCGTTGAAGCGCGAGATACGCATGAGTGCGCGTTCGGCACTGTCGCTGTCGACTATCGTGCAACCGCTCAGCAATGACAGGCCACCGAGCGTGAGTGAGCGCTTGAGGAACAGGCGTCGGGTCGGCTGGTCGAGCAGACGCAGTGCTTCTTTGACCACAGCTTTTCCGTCGATAGAGGGATTGCTGGGTAAGCGGGTTGTCATGGTCAAGACCTCAGTTAGGAGCCGCGGATCATGGTCAACAGCGAACGGGGCACCAATGCCACCATCACCAGATGAACCGCCACGAAGGCCACCATCAGCGCCATCGCGACGAAGTGCACGCGCCGGGCGAACTCGTAGCCGCCCATCAGTTCGCGCAATACGGGAAACTGCACCGACTTCCACAACACCAGGCCCGACAGCACCAGCACCACTGCATCGGCGATCACGAACAGATAGGCGGCGCGTTGCACGGCGTTGTACTGGCGGGGATCATCGTGACTCAGGTGCCCGCGCAGGGCTTTGAGCAGATCGATGAAGATGGCGCGCGGCGTCAGTGGCAAGAATTTACGCAGCGCGCGTCCGCTGCCAAGATTACACAGCAGGTAGACGAGGCCGTTACCGGCCAGCAGCCACATCGCGGCGAAATGCCATAACAGCGCGCCGCCCAGCCAGCCGCCCAGGGTGATTCCCGTAGGGATGCGGAAATCGAAAAGCGGCGAGGCGTTGTAGATGCGCCAACCACTCATGACCAGCACTATCACGGCGATGGCATTCAGCCAGTGGGTCAGTCGCAGCCAGCGCGGATGTATAGGTTGAGGTTTGTCGGTCATGCTTGGCTTCCGGTGGTGTGGCGTGCAGACGGATTCGGTGTTGTCTGGAGGGTAGTTCGCCGGCCCGTGGCGATTGGTTACACGCTGGGGCAAAATTACTGCGCAGCGCTCGCTGTCCACAGGGGGCTTGTAACCAAAGGCTTGCGTGCAACGAATGAAGAGTAATGGGCAGGCAGAGACGACCGAGCAGCGCCTGCGCGGGCTGTTGCTGCAGGGACTCGCGGGCGATGCCCTGGCTTACCATGCCTTCCTGAAGGAGCTGAGCGCCTATTTGCGCGCCTTTCTTCGCCGGCGTCTAACGGGCTTGCCGGATGAAGTGGAAGATCTGCTCCAGGAATCCCTGTTGGCGCTGCATAACCAGCGACATACCTACGACTCCGAACAACCGTTGACGGCCTGGGTACATGCAATTGCCAAATATAAGCTCATCGACATGCTGCGCCGGCGCGCGCTGCGTGAGCAGCTGCATGACCCGCTGGACGATGGGCACGATATCTTCTCCACCTCGGATCTTGATGCGGCCGACGCGCGACACGATCTGGCGATTTTTCTCGAACGACTGCCGCGCCAGCAGCGGCTGCCGATTGTGCACATGAAACTGCATGGTTTGTCGGTGGCCGAAGCGGCGGCTCTGACCGGCATGTCGGAGTCGGCCATTAAGGTCGGTGTGCATCGCGGATTGAAGGCACTGGCGGTATTGCTGAGGGCGAAAGCATGAAGACCGACGAATTCGTCGCGATGCTCGCGAGCGGCACTGCCGAAGTCGCACCACGCGGCGTCGAGCGTCGCTTCGTGGTGGGAATCGGCCTTGGGGTCATAGCCAGCAGCTTGTTGTTAGTAGGGACCCTCGACATTCGCGTCGATCTCGCCATGGCCGCACGGTTGCCGATGTTCTGGGTCAAGCTCGGCTTCGCCGCCAGCCTCATGCTGGCGAGTCTGGCGGCAGCAGTACGTCTATCGCGACCGGGCGTGCCCGTCGGCAGTGCACCAAGCGCCATCGCCACCCCGATCGCAGCTTTGTGGCTGCTGGCGGTCGTCACCCTGATTACGGCAGCACCGGGTCAGCGTTTGGCGCTGCTGTTAGGCGAGACCTGGACGGTGTGCC
>JANLSI010000033.1:0-1912 GCA_031362345.1 Pseudomonadota bacterium | reverse complement strand
AGCTTGGTGATGCGCGCACCGATCGTCGCGGCGGCACGCAGCACGAAGCCCAGACCGGCCACGCGCACCATGTCGCCACCCTGTTGAAAATAAGGATCGGGATTGAAGAGGTTGTCGGCCACATCTTCAAGAATGTCCTTCAACTGCGTGCCGCTCAGCGTATTGCGATATACCGCCGGGTAGGTAATCGCGGTCTGGTTGTAAACATCCTCGCGCGTGATCGGCTGCCCAGGCAGCACACAGCTACCCCATCGGAAGCCCGGCGATAGCGCAATTTCGGTGTCCTGTGAGGCGCGCAAGGCCTCGCAGATAAGGTCATCAAAGGTGCCGTTCAGATTGCCACGCCGATAGAGCAGCGCTTCGCTGTGGGCCAACACTTCGCTCAAGCGCGCGCGGTGCGGCGCGCGCAGCTGCGCGATCAGCGCACTCATTTGCGCCTGCGGCGCAATCGCGTCCGTCAACACCGGCATCAGCCGATAGCGGTAGGCGCGCACACCCGTCGGCCCGACATCGAGATCAAGACGCGAGAGAAACTTGCCATGGGAGCCCGATGCGATCAGCAGGGTTTTATCGACTTCGATCGCCGCCGGCAAGGCATCGTGGGTATGGCCACCGAGGATGACATCGATGCCACGCACGCGGCGGGCCAGCTTGTGATCGACGTCGAAGCCGTTGTGACTCAATAGCACCACCAAGCGTGCACCCGCAGCGCGCGCGGCATCGACCTTGGCCTGCAGACGCGGTTCGTGAATGCCGAAGGACCAGTTGCGGATCATATGACGTGGATGAGCGATGGGCGTGTAGGGAAAAGCCTGGCCGAGCACCGCGATCGGCACACCGCCACGTTCGAAACGCGCCAGCGCCGGAAACACCGGCTCGTCCCATTCGCTGTCGAAGACATTGCCGGCCAGAAACGGAAACTTGAGCGCGGCGATCAACTCTTTGACGCGCTGCTCACCGTAGGTGAATTCCCAGTGGCCCGTCATGGCGTCGACGCCAAGCGCGTTCATGGCCGCGACCATATCCGCACCACGGCTCTGCAAGGCGGTGTAGGAGCCGGCCCAGGTGTCGCCGCCGTCGAGCAGCAAGCTCTGATTGGGACGTTCGGCGCGAATGGCCTCGACCAAGGTCGCCAGCCTGTCGAGCCCGCCGACGCGCCCATAGGCGGCCGCCAGCGCCGTGAAATCTTCGCTCGCCAGCAAATAAGCCAGCGCGTTGCCGGGTGCGATACCGAAGTGCTCGAGAAACTTGGACCCGCTCAGGTGCGGCGGCTGCCCAAAGGCCGCGCCGGCGCCGACGTTGAGCGCGGGCTCGCGGTAGTAAACGGGCACCAGCTGCGCGTGCAGATCGGTCACGTGTAGAAGCGTGACCTGGCCAAGCGCTTCGAAGCGCAGCACATCGTCCTGGCTCAGACGCTGGGTCGCGAGGGCGCGCGCGGGATTGGTGTGGGTGAGCCCCGCGCAGCCTAGCGCCAGCGCTATCTGCAGAAAGGCGCGACGATCGTTCATCGCATCGGTCAGTTACGCACCGCCGGCGTTTCGACCGGCAGGCCACGCGCGCGCCAGGCGAGATAGAGTTCGAGTTCGACGTATTCATCGGCGCCATCGGCATAGGGCTCGGCGCCGACATCGCGCATGCAGCCACTCATACGACGCTGCAGCGAGCCCAGCGCCTGCCACTTGAGGCGATAAGCGGGGAAGCCGTTCGACATCCCTTCGCTCAAACGCTGCGCACGCAGGAAATTGCCGTGATTCATTTCATGGCAATGCACGCAGGCCAGGTCGAGTTGGCCGCGACGGCTTGTGTAGATCGTTTTGCCCTTGGCGAAAAACGGCGCCGCGCGGCCGTCGATGACCGGGGTGATGGGCATATCGAGCGACTGGTGTTTGACATAGGTGGTCATGGCCAGCAG
>JANLSI010000006.1:0-2540 GCA_031362345.1 Pseudomonadota bacterium | reverse complement strand
TCTATTGCGAAGAAGTGTTCGCCTTCCTCGCCGGTTGCGGTATGGACGACGAGAGTTTTTTTGATGCGCTGGTGCGGATGTTCGAGCAGGCGCTGAAATATGTGCTGGCGCTGCCCGCGGCGCAGCAGGCGTCGTTCATCGCCCGACTGGATAGGGTGCGCCAGCTGGGACAGGACCTTGGCTGGGGCGTG
This sequence comes from Pseudomonadota bacterium, assembly GCA_031362345.1. Taxonomy (GTDB): domain Bacteria; phylum Pseudomonadota; class Gammaproteobacteria; genus JADJYF01. Next base: position 2,349 of record JANLSI010000006.1, on the reverse strand, counting down.
GGCGAGGACTTTGATCATCACTGGGCAGCGGCTGGACTGGTAGAGGACGAATGAAAAAATCCGAAAAGATAGTGGTGGGCGATTGGCGCATCACCGCCATGGAAGTCTGGGACGCCGCTTACTTCGACATGGAAGTGCCGGCGCACATCACCATCCGCAGTGACCTGACGGGCGAGTTCCAGTTCGGTCTGGTGCAGGGCGATATCGATGCCCGCGTCAGCGTGGCCGATGGCTTGGCGCGCGTGGAGTTTTCCTGGTCGGGCGTCGATGAAAACGACCCGATGAGTGGGCGCGGCTGGATGCGTGTCACGGGCGATCAGGCAGAGGGTCGCCTCTTTATCCATCTGGGTGACGATTCCGCATTCACGGCTGTTCGTCAGAAAGCCGCTGCCGGTGCGTGATAATCATAGACACCCGGTGGGATTGCATTGAGCCGCTTCTGACATGACCCTAGCCTTCGCCACCCTCGACACCCTGCGTACTCACCACCCCGCGTGGCGCTTGTTGCGTTCAGACCATGCGCCGTTGGTGGCGAGCTTTCTGCATCGGGTGTTCGTGGGGCCCAATGTGCGGGTGATGGCGGCGGCGGATCTGGCCGAGGCGCTGGAGGATGAGCTCTATGCCCTGCGCCTGCATGCAGGGGAATCCGCTTTTCCCAAGCCGGCGCTGGATTACCTGAATGACTGGGCCGCGCCCGACAAGAGCTGGCTGCGCAAGTTCTACCGCCCCGGCACGGACGAAGCGCAGTTCGATTTAACGCCCGCCACCGAAAAGACCATTGCCTGGCTGGCGCAACTCAGTGAGCGGCAGTTTGTCGGCACCGAGTCGCGCTTGCTCACGCTGTTTGACCTGCTCAAACAGATGAGCAATGGCAGCGAGGCAGACCCGGCCAAGCGCATGGCCGAGTTGCACAAGAAACGCGATGACATCAACGCCGAGATGGCGCGGGTGTTGTCGGGCGATATGCCACTGTTGGACGACACAGCGTTGAAGGATCGCTTCCAGCAGTTCATGCAAGGTGCGCGCGAATTGCTGACCGACTTCCGCGAGGTGGAGCACAATTTCCGCCAGTTGGACCGGCGCGTACGTGAGCGCATTGCGCTATGGGAAGGCAGCAAGGGCGCGCTGCTGGAAGACATCATGGGCGAGCGTGATGCGATAGCCGATTCCGATCAGGGCAAGAGCTTCCGCGCCTTCTGGGATTTTTTGCTCTCTAGCCGTCGCCAGGAAGAATTGACCGAGCTGCTGGACCGCGTGTTGGCACTGCCTGCCGTGACGGACTTGCAGCCCGACAGCCGCACGCGCCGCGTGCACTACGACTGGATGGAGGCCGGCGAGCACACCCAGCGCACGGTCGCGGCCTTGTCGCAGCAATTACGCCGTTTTCTGGATGATCAGGCCTGGCTGGAAAACCGCCGCATCATGGACATTCTGCACGGCATCGAAAGCAAGGCGCTGGCCCTGCGGGATGCGCCACCTGCGGGCAACGTGATGGCCATGGCCGAGGCCTGCGCGGATATAGAACTGGCAATGGAGCGCCCCTTGTTCACCCCGGCCATCAAGCCGGTGATTGCCGACTTGGCCTTGCAGGCGGGCGATGAAGATATCGACCCTGCGGCGCTGTTCGATCAAGTGGTCCTGGACAAGGCACGGCTCACCCGCCACATCCGCCACGCCTTGCAGGACCGCGCGCAGATCACATTGAGCGAACTGGTGCTCAGCCAGCCGTTGTTGCAAGGGCTGGCCGAGTTGGTGGCCTATCTGCAACTGGGCAGTGAAACTTTCAGCACCGTCATAGATGAGGACACGCCCGAGCCCATCCGCTGGCAGACAGTGTCGACGGACGGTCAGGCAATCACCCGCAGCGCGCGACTGCCACGCGTGATTTTTATGCGTTGAACACGAGCCGAGGCGAGGGATGGAAGAAGAATTCTTGAACATTACACCCACAGTGCACCCGATGTTGGCGCCGGCTGCTGATTTGTCGGTATTGCTGATCAGCTTGTTCAAAAGCGTGCTGTACCGTGATGGCGGCGAAGGACTATGGGCGACACTGCTGAGCCTGCAAGCGCGGGTGCGTGACTATGTGGCAGTGCTGAATCTTGATTTGGTGCTGGATGAGGCGGAAGGTTATGCCTTCTTAAAAAGCCGCCCCGAGCCTGCAGACGACGATTCATCACCGCGCTTGCCGCGTTTGGTCGCGCGCCGGCCTTTGTCCTTCGCCGTGAGTCTGCTGCTCGCCTTGCTGCGCAAGAAGCTGGCTGAGTTTGATGCGGGTGCTGGCGATACGCGGCTGGTGCTTGCCCGCGACGACATCGTCGAGCTGGTGCGGGTGTTCCTGCCCGATGG
>JANLSI010000901.1:0-1849 GCA_031362345.1 Pseudomonadota bacterium | reverse complement strand
CAACAGATGACGCAGGCGGCCAAGCGTTATTTCCAACAGACCCTCACGGCGCCGGTCGACGGCACGGTCCAACAGGTCGCGATTCATACCGAGGGTGGCGTCGTCACGCCTGCGCAAGCGTTGATGGCAATAGTTCCGCTCGACAGTCATTTCGAAATTGAAGCGATGGTGTCGAACCGTGATATTGGTTTCGTGCATGCCGAGCAGGACGCCGCAATCAAGATTGATACCTTCAATTTCACCAAATACGGCTTGTTGCGCGGCAAGGTGATGTCGGTAGCTCGCGATGCCTTTCTACGCGAGCGTGCTCCTGGTTCGAGTGGGCAAGCGGGCGCAGGCGAGACGTCGTCAGAAACGAGCGAGCCGAGCAATCAGGAATTGGTATATGCCGCGCGTATATTGCCGATTGAGACGCAGATACTGGTTGACGGTCAATTGGAAGGCTTGCAGCCGGGCATGGCTGTGACCGTTGAGATCAAAACTGGGTCGCGACGAATCATTGAGTTTCTATTGTCGCCGCTTGCGAAATACGAGCATCAAGCGTTCCGGGAGCGGTGATTGGTGCTGACGGCACATTTGCAAACGATTGGGCCGAGAAGTACAGGTCGTTACGACTGAGAGAGAGGCGAATTCTTTGGCAAGCGTGCGGCTGCGGCAAGCGCAGTTGTGGGCACGAAAGCCATGGCTTTAATGCGGCGCGGCTTTAACCCCCGCTCCTTATATAAGGCCAGCCGGCGCCGGAGGGCGAGGTTCTCCGCTTCCAAAGAGCGCCGTGGTCTGAAAGCGAGCACTGCCGAACCGACCAGGTCGGCGAGGACTCGCAACAGACAGAATAAGGAGTAGGGCTATTACGCGGGAATAATGCCATAGCCGTAATGGCGCCGGGTATCTTCAAAACCGTTGATCGAATTATTGCGGAGCACAGGCGTCGGCACCCTGGCTCCATTTGAGGCCGGCACCGACGGCTTGGTAGCACGGATGGCAGCGCAAGATCTACCCATTTGACGTTGCTGGCAGTCACGCACGACTTGCGTGCTCTATCGTCGCGGCGCGACGTCTACATGAATTCCACCGGCAATCCGAAATGCGCCTGCGCCAATGCATGGGCGCGGAAGTCGAACTGATGCAGACCATTGCTGCGGAACGCACACAGGTCGCGCCAGTAACGCTGCATGCGACTGCCATCGCGCGCACCGCTGGTGCTGCTGGTGCGGAACAGCGTATCGCCCACCTCCCAGCAAAGTTTCTGCACAGTCATGTGCTGTCCGTACAGCCGCAAGGTGCGTTCGGCATCGAATTGGGCACTGCGTGTGACACTCTCGCGACAATACTGCTCGTACAGCTCACCGGTTCGTACCATGATCGAATGCGCGGCATCTGTCCACGCCAGCGCCTGGCCGAAGCAGCGCTGAAAATCGCGGTCGGTGTAGCGGCGCGGTGCGGTGCCGAAGATCGCCATCTTGCTGCGGCTGGTGATGATCTGCTCGTACTCGTCGAGCATGGCGAGCGCATTGCCGGTCTGCACGCTGTTCAGTTCGCCAAGCGCGAAGCCCATGAACTGTCCGCAGTACATCGCGTTGCCATGCAGCTTGTAGCCAGGCGTATCGTCGCTCAGATCCATGACCGGAAAGCTGAAGGGCACCCCATGGTGGGCGGGGATGAAGGTTTCATCGACCACCAGGCTGTGCGAGCCACTGCCGCGCAAGCCGATCAGATCGCCCCAGTTGTCGAGGCGCCGAAATTTTGCCGCCGGGATGACGAACAACATCGGCTGGGACTCGGCATGACTCGCGTCCGGCGCGACTGGCGCGAGCCCGATGTGATGGCTGGCCCATGGTGCGCCGGAAGC
>JANLSI010000871.1:0-1985 GCA_031362345.1 Pseudomonadota bacterium | reverse complement strand
ACGGCACGGTGCGCGAACGTCGCGAGGCCCAGGCCGCACAACGCAAGGCCGACCCCCACGACCAAGCACCGACCCGTTCGCTGGCGACCTTCGGCGTCGACCTGCTGTGGGAGATTGATTTATTCGGTCGCGTGCGGCGTTCGGTCGAAGCGGCCGCCGCCGAGCTCGGCTCCCTGGAAGCGGTGCGCAACAATGTGTTGCTGTCCGTCTTGTCGACGGTCGCGAATGCCTATATCGACTTGCGCGGCGCGCAGTTGCGGTTGGGGGTGGCGCAACGCAATGTCGCGGTACAGCAGCAGACGCTCGACCTAGTCGCGACCTTGAACAAAGAAGGCGCGGCGACCGATCTCGATGTCGCACGGGCGCGCACGCAACTGCTCACCAGTCAGGCCTTGATCCCGCTGCAGCGCGCGGTGGCGCGTGCCGCGCTCAATCGCCTGACGACCTTGCTCGCGCAGCCACCGGGCACGCTCGATGCGCAGCTGCAAGCGCCGCGCGCCTTGCCGCAGCTGCCGGAATTAACCGCGGTTGGGCAGCCGGCAGATCTGCTGCGTCGTCGGCCCGATATTCAAATTGCCGAACGCGCGCTGGCGGCGGCGTCGGCGCGCATCGGCGTAGCGACCGCCGATCTGTTCCCGACCGTGTCACTGATCGGTGGTGCCGGTGTGTCGGCATCGCCGATCGGCGCGTTGGCCGCCGCAGGTGCGCCGTTCTTTACCTTCGGGCCAGCGTTGCGTTGGAATATTTTCGATCGCCGTGGGATCTATGCACGCATCGCCCAGGCCGACAGCGCCGCCGCCGCCGGCGTGGCGCGCTATCAGCTTACCGTTACGCACGCGCTCGAAGAAGTCGACAGCGCCATCAACGCCTACGGCAACGAGCGCGAACGGCAGGCCCAGCTGGTGGCGGCGGTCGCTGCCAGTCGCGACGCCGCGCACTTGGCAGAACTGCGCTTCAAGGAAGGCGCGGAAGATTTTCTGACCGTGCTCGATGCCGAGCGCAGTCTGCTGCTGCTCGAAGATCAACAGGCTTTGTCGGCCATCAATGTTGCGCAAGGATTGGTCGAGATCCACCGCGCGCTAGGTGGCGGCTGGCAGGGCGCGAGCGTGCCGGCCTATGAGGGCTACGAGGCGACATCTGGCCACTGAAGATGCAGGCGCGATCGCAGCCGGGCTGCTCGCGCACGGTAGACGGCCTGCGCCGTCGAACGTGTTACTCTCACCGTCCGTCAGGCCATCCGATAGGTTTCCCCCATGTCCTCCCAGGCGAAGCCGCGGATTACGCGGGACCAACTGACGCGCCTGCGCGCCTTTCGTCCCCTGCCCAATCTGACCAAGATTCCGCTGTTTGTGGCGCTGATGGTGGCCCTGACTTGGGCGGCCTGGACCACGCCCTCGACGCTCTTGCGCTGGTCGGCCTATGTCGCGCTCGGCTATATGTGGATGGGCATGGTGACCTTCATGCACGACGCCACCCATGATGTGTTGTTCCGCCATCGAACCCTGGGCTGGCTATTCGGCATCGTGACCATGATTCCGATCTTCGCGTCCTTCGTCGCCTTCAAGGAAGATCATCTTGAGCACCATCGTTTCAATCGTTCGCCGCGTGATCCCGATGCCTTCACCATGGGCAAGCGCGGGCCGCTCGATTTCCTGTTGTTCTATTCCTATGCCCTAGCCGGCGCGGTGCTGAGCTTCGTGCACTTCAATCTGCTCTATCCAATCAAGCGCTTCAACGCCCAGCAGTGGGGCATACACGTGTTTGAAACGGCGCTGAAGGCGGTGGTTTACTGGTGGGTGATCGATACTGCCCAGCGCCACGGCGTGCTGGGCAAGACGCTGGCGGTGTGGCTGTGGCCGATTTTCTTCTTCTCGTTGTTCAATTCCATGCGCTTCATCGCCGAGCACTACGGCACGCAGTGGGATGCCGGACCGCTGGCCGGCACGCGCACCGTGCTTTCCAATCCGGTGCATGCGTTCTTCTGG
>JANLSI010000856.1:0-2377 GCA_031362345.1 Pseudomonadota bacterium | reverse complement strand
TCTTCCGGTCGGGCAGCGGCGCTCCAGTCAATCGCCGAAGCGCCTCGGTGGCCGAAACTTTCCGCTTCGGCACGGGCGGAGTGAGCAGCAAAATCTCCTGCGGAGAAAGCACGCTCAACGCATCGGCCGTCATTTCAACCTTTACTCGCGCGCCTTGTTTCAGACCCAGGTGCGCGAGATGCGCTGGGACGAGGCCGACGCGCGCTGGGTACTGACGACCGATCGTGGCGACGTCCTGCGTGCGCGTCAGGTCGTCATTTCGAGCGGCTCCCTGAACCGTCCCAAGCTACCCGGGCTGCCTGGCCTGTCCAGCTTCAAGGGCCATACCTTCCACACCAGTCGCTGGGACTACGATTACACCGGCGGCAGCTTCGCGGGCGGCACCTTGGACAAGCTGGCTGACAAGCGTGTCGGCATCATTGGCACCGGCGCGACCGGCATCTAGTGCATCCCGCCTCTCGGCAAGGCCGCCCAGCATCTGTACGTTTTCCAGCGCACGCCGTCTTCGGTCGACGAGCGTCGCAACAGCCCGACCAACCCCGAGTGGTTCAAGGCGCAGAAGGCTGGTTGGCAGCGCGATCGCAACGACAATTTCACCTGCCTACTAGTCGGAGTCCCTGTCGAGGAAGACTTGGTCAACGACGGCTGGACGGAAATCTTCAAGTCGCTCGGCCAACTGATGGATAGCTCCGGTGCGGTCGATCTGACCGATGCGGAATTGAAGCAACTCGGCGAGATCCTGGACTTCCAACATGATCATCGCATTCGCACGCGCGTCGAGACCACGGTGCAAGATGCGGCGAACGCGGAAGCGCTCAAGCACTGGTATCGCCCATGGTGCAAGCGACCGACCTTTAATGATGAATACCTGCCGACCTTCAACCGCCCGAACGTCACCCTGGTCGATACTGTGGGCCTCGGCGTTGAGCGTGTGACCGACAAGGGCGTGGTGGTGGGCGGCGTCGAATACGAACTCGACTGCCTCATTTTCGCGACCGGCTTTGAGGTCAGCCGCGCCACCTATACGCATCAGGCCGAACTCGAAATCATCGGCCGCGGTGGCGTCAAGCTCGGCGAGTACTGGGCGCAGGGCATGCGCACCTACCACGGCTTGATGAGCCATGGCTTTCCGAACTGCTACCACATGGGCTTCACGCAGACCGGCTACACGCCGAACTTCACCTATATGCTCGACAATCAGTCGCGCCATCTCGCCGAGGTCTTTAAGGATGTCATCGCGCGGGGACTGAAGGCTCTAGAACCAAGCTTGCAGGCCGAGGAGGAGTATCTGGCGCTAGTGACCGCGCCGAACGCGATGACCGATTACCTCGCGGCCTGCACGCCGGGCTACTACAACGCCGAAGGTAACGCCAAGGCCAACAACGACGGCTTTCTGCAAGGCCATTACCCGGACGGTGGCCTGCGTTTCTATCAGATGCTGGCCGAGTGGCGCGCCAAGGGTGACTATACCGGCCTCGTCGTTCGGTGAACTCCGCGCGGGGGTGGATCACGCCCCCGCGTTCTCCAAATTCACTTTCGACGCAGTTCATCGCCAGCACGGCGGGCCAGTATTCGCCGGCCGAGTGGGCCTATCGTCATGACGATAGGCCGCGCCCGCGCCCCCATCACTCAGGTCATGCGCCATGCACGAAACCATCTCCCATGAGAATCTGGATGTCTTGATCGTCGGCGCGGGATTCTCCGGCCTCTATCAGCTCTATCGCCTGCGACAACTCGGATTCAAGGTCAAGATCTACGAGGCCGCGCCCGCTTTGGGCGGCGTGTGGTATTGGAACTGCTATCCGGGTGCACGTTGCGATACCTCTGGACCGCTGTACCAATTCTCCATTGAGGAACTGTGGAAGGACTGGGACTTCGACGAACTCTATCCGTCGTGGGACAAGATTCGTGAGTATTTCCAGTACGCCGATCGCAAGCTCGGCTTGAGTGCCGACATACGCTTCAACACGCGAGTCTGCGCGACCCACTTTGACGAAGCGCAGTGCCGTTGGAGCATCACTACGGAGAATGGCCGCAGCGCTTCGGCGCAGTTTCTGGTGCTGTGCACGGGCATTGGGTCAAAACTTCATCGGCCCGAGATTCCAGGCTTGGAGGATTTCGTGGGTCGCTGCTTTCATACCGCCCAGTGGCCTCAGGAAGGTGTCGATCTGACCGCCCAGCGCATAGGCGTGCTCGGCACCGGTGCCACCGGCGTGCAAGTCATACAGGAAGCCGGGCCGGTCGTCGCGCATCTCACTGTCTTTCAGCGCACCCCGAACATGGCGCTACCGATGCGCCAGCGTCGTCTCGACGACAGCGCCAAGCGCGCCTTGAAAGTGAACATGAAGGAAAAATACGCACGACGCGCCCACACCCG
>JANLSI010000837.1:0-3412 GCA_031362345.1 Pseudomonadota bacterium | reverse complement strand
GATTTCAATGCCGTCTATGACGACTTCATCAAGCCCGCCCTGGAAGCGGCCGGGCTCGAAGTCTTCCGCGCCGACGAAGAAATGCGCGCCGGTGACATTCGCACTGACATGTTCCAGGAGCTGCTGATGGCGGATCTGGTGGTGGCCGACCTGACCGTCGACAATCCCAATGTGTGGTACGAACTCGGTGTGCGCCATGCGCTGCGCTCGCGTGGCGTGGTGTTGGTGTGCGGCGGTCGGGTGACGACGGCCTTCGACCTCTACACCGATCGCAAGCTGCGCTACGGCTTGCAAAGGGGCGCGCTCGATCCGGCAACACTCGATGCGGATCGCGCCGCGCTTGCGAAAATGGTCATTGCTACGCTCGCCGCCTGGCATGGGCGCAGCGTGAGCCCGGTCTACGATCTGCTGCCGCATCTGACCGAGCCGCAGTGGAAGACGCTCCGCATCGGTAACGTCGGCGAATTCTGGGCACGCCACGATGAATGGCAGGACCGCATCGAACTCGCGCGCCGCAACGGGCGCGTGAGCGACATCCTGGTGCTCGCCGATGAGGCGCCAATTGCGGCCTTCCGCGCCGAAGCCGCACTCGTCGCCGGCATCGCCTTGCGCAAGGCGGGCTCGTTTGCCTTCGCGTTGGAACAGATCGATCGCAGCCTCGCCGTTGAACCTGAGAACTTGCAGGCGCGTCAGGAAAAAGGCCTGTGCCTGCAACGCCTCGCGCTGGCCCGCGCCCCGGGCTATTCGCTCGAACGTGCGCGCGCCCACTACCAGGCGGTGTTGGAGGATCATCCGCGCGACGCCGAAACCTGGGCCCTGCTTGGCCGCGTCGACAAGGATGCCTGGACCGGCGCCTGGAATGATCCAAAGTGGGAGGCCGCGCGCAAACGCAGTGAGGCCGCTGACGAAGAAGCACTGCTGGCGCGCTCCATCGACAGCTACAGCAGCGGTTACCGCGCCAATCCCGCCCATTACTATTCGGGCATTAATGCCCTGACGCTCATGCATCTGCACGAACACCTGTGTGGAGCGGGCCCGTATACAGACGAGATGGCGGTCATGGCCGGCGCGGTGCGCTATGCCGCGGCCTGCGAAGCGGATGCGTCCAAGACCTTCTGGTCGAAGGCCACACTCGGCGACCTCGAAGTGCTGACCGGCACGCCAGACAGGGTTAAGAAAGCCTTCCGCGACGCCATCGTCTACAACGACCAGGACTGGTTCACACTGCACTCCTGCCGCGCGCAGCTTGTGCTGCTGCAGACACTCGACTTCCGAGCCGAAGTGGTCGCAGCCGGCATCGCGGTCTTCGACCGCGCAATCGACAAGCTCACGCCGCCGGATGTGCAGCGCGAGCCGAGCCGCGTGCTGCTGTTCAGCGGCCACATGGTCGATGCGCCGGACCGGCCCGCGCCGCGCTTTCCAGCCACGATGGTCGACGCGGCGACCCAGCGCATCGCCGCCGCCCTCGACGAATTCGACGCCGGCCCCGACGACATCGCGCTGTGTCAGGCCGCCGCCGGCGGCGATCTATTATTTCTCGAAGCCTGCCTCGCGCGCAGCGTACGCTGCCGTGTGTTGCTGCCGCTTAGCGAGCCGCAATTCATCGCGCAATCGATCCTGCCATCGAGCGACGGCACGGCCTGGCGCAAACGTTACTACGACACAAAAGCTCGCTTCGACAGCCTGCGCATCATGCCGGACGAACTTGGGCCCCTGCCCGCCCACGTCGACGCCTTCGAGCGCTGCAACCTGTGGCTGCTCTACAGCGCGCTGGCCTTCGGTGCGGACAAAATTCGCTTCGTCTATCTGTGGAACGCAGGCGGCGGTGACGGGCCGGGCGGCACCGGGCACATGGTCAAGGAAGTGCAGGCCCGCACCGGGCGCCTGCACTGGATAGATACGCGCACGCTGTAATTTTTCTTTCAGTATTCACCTACCGCTTAAGGAGAGATGAGCCATGGCCAAGAAGACACGCGATCAACACCTGTTCGGACCGGGCCCCAAGCGCATCCTCGCGCTGGATGGTGGCGGCATACGCGGCATCATGACCGTGCAGATCCTGAAGCACATGGAAGCGCTGCTGCGCGCGCGACGGCCGGAGGCTGAGCGTGCGGATTTTCGACTGTGTGATTATTTCGACTTAATCGGCGGCACCTCAACGGGCGCGATCATCGCGGCCTGCCTGGCGCTTGGTCGCTCGGTTGATGAGATAGACACGCTCTACAGAGAACTCGGTAAGTGCATCTTCCAGCCGACCTTGTTCCGCAAAGGCTTCATGCGCGCCAAGTTTGACGAGACGCCGCTGCGCAAAGCGCTGGAGCGGGAGTTCGCCGACGTAACGCTTGGCAGTGACAAGCTCAAGACCGGGCTCGGCGTGGTCACCAAGCGGCTGGACACCGGCAGCGCCTGGATCCTGCACAACAATCCGCGTGGCCGCTACTTCGCGCCAGGCCCCGACAGTGAAGCGGTGCCCAATCGCGACTATTCGCTGGCGCAGTTAGTGCGCGCTAGTACCGCGGCGCCGCATTTCTTCGATGGCGAGGAAATCAATGTGGCATTAGGTCTGGCCGGCAAAGTGCAGAAAGGCCAGTTCGTCGATGGCGGCGTGAGCCCGCACAATAATCCGGCGCTACAGATGCTGTTGCTCGCAACCCTCGACGGCCACCGCCTCAACTGGGCGACCGGCGCCGATGAATTGCTGCTGGTGTCCCTGGGCACCGGTCGCACCGAGAAACGCCCACGCCCCGAGCCGGAAGGTCTCTTCAGTTTCGACATCGCGAGCAAGCTTGGCAAAGCGGCGGCGGCCAACGCGGTGCTGTCGCTTTCGGCCCTGATGAGCGATTGCGCAGATTTAGTCGAGTTGTTGATGCAGTGGTTTTCCGGCACGGCGCCGGGGCGGGTCATCGACAGCGAAATAGGCGACCTCAGCAATGACGTCGCGGGCGGTCAGGCACTCATGACTTATGCGCGCTACGACGCGGTCTTTGATCGGGCGTGGCTCCAGGACAAATTGGACCTCGACTATACGGCCGAGCGTGTCGGCGAACTCGACGCGATGGACAACGCCGGGAACCTCGAAGACTTGATCAAGATAGGCGCGGCTGCCGGCCAGAAGCTCGTGGCCGACAGCCACTTTCCGGCGCGCTTCGACCTGTCTGGCTGAAGGGCGGGCCGTCGCGCGCCGCTACGCGGCGCGCAAAGACAAAGGGTCAAAGCGCAAAGAGCAGAGGGTCAGCGAAGCGTCCTGGCCAGACGAAAGCCGAGAAAGTCGTACGCTCCACCGGTGTCGTACCTGTTGCGGAACGCGGAACGCACCCTCGCCGGTTTGAGGTCCCACGAGCCGCCGCGAACCACGCGCTGCGCGCAATCACCATTCTGCGCTTTCTCCCAAGGACTGCCGTCCTGCGGTGCG
>JANLSI010000830.1:0-1886 GCA_031362345.1 Pseudomonadota bacterium | reverse complement strand
CCAGTACGCTTCACGAACGGTGAATTGCGTACCGCCGCGTCGTCCGCGCTGCCGATGCGATATGCCAAGGACGTGCCGAAATGGTCATCGTCTATTTTGCGCCCGAACTTCACCGCTTCGGTCTTGATGCCTGCGATGGTTAGCCGCACCGCTTCGACGCTGGCAATACCGCCTATCCAGCCGGTGCCAAGCTTGGCGGTGCGCTTGATCGCCGCCTCGCTGGTGCCGCCTATCCACAGCGGCAAAGGCTGCTGCACCGGCCGTGGCGCGATAGTGGCGTTCTTGTACTGAAAATAGCGACCTTCGAAAGTCACTGACTCCTCGTTCCACAGGCGCGCGATCAGGGTAAACATTTCGTTGGCAATCGAGCCGCGATGTTCGGCGCTGCGGCCGGTGGCGGCCCACTCGGCGGCTTGCGGGTAGCCGACGCCGAACATCGGCAGCAGGCGGCCATTACTCAGGAAGTCGATAGTCGCGCATTGTTTGGCCAGCACCAGTGGATCGCGCAGCGGCATGACGATGGCGTTCATACCGAACTTGATCTTCTCGGTGCAGCCGGCAAGTGACGCCAGCGCGCTCAGCGACTCCAGATAGTTGTCCGTCGAAATCAGTCGATCAGACTGCCACACCGAATCGACGCGACTTTCTTCCAGTAGTTGCACCCAGCGGAAGAATGCTTTGCCGCTATCGAACGGATAATTGAGTAGGCCGAAGCCGATTCGAATGGCCATGTCGTGCCTCGTATAAGCAGGTGATTCAGAATTCCATCGGCAGCTTGAAATGCGTGCGCATGACGCGCTCGCGATGCTCCATTAGGATGGGTGAGATGGCCGCCTTGACCTGTGGATCGATGATTTCGAGCATGCGGCGAGAACCCGACGCAAGCGGGCACAAATCCTGGGGCAGTAAGGCGAAAATCGCAGAAAAGGCTGCCCAGTAAAAATCCAACGCGCTCACACAATGACCGACAAAGAATTCGCTGCCCGCCGCACGCTGGGTCTCAAGTACGCTGGTGAGTAATTGCAGCATCGCTATCTGACGCTGATCGGCCGCCGCCAGGTCGCTTTCGTTGTAGCCGTATTTACGACTCATGGCGCTGATGCCAGCGGGCGCCTGACCCGATTGCATAGCGGGTTTAAACAAACTCAGGCGGCGATTCCAGCCGAGTCCCAGTTCTCCGCATAGCTCATGACTCATGCCTAGCATGGGCACGCGTTCGGCGAGCGCGTCGGGCACCAGCGGTTTGTGTGGCGCGAGGCGTTCGAGCAGAAACAGGATGTCATTCCAGCGGTTCATCGGACGGCCGTCGTTCCATGCCACCACCGGCCCGCTGCTAACGCCGGCCCAGGCCACCAATTCGCTGTTATCCCCACCCGGGATCTGGGGCGCAACCGCGAATTCGAGCCCTTTGTACTCCATCATCGCCTTGACCGCCTGGCCCCAGGGACTCGGTGCCCCCTGCACCAGCACCAGACGCAGGCCCTGACGTTTGACAAGCTCGCCAATATTTAAGAACTTCATACTCTCCCCTGACGGTGTAGCGCGCGGGTTCGCGCCCATGCTTTGCTATCCTACGATGACGACCGTGCGGAAGCGACCTTTCGCCTGCCGCTTCAGCGCCCTTGATCTAAGCATCGAAGACCATGCAAGAACTCGCACATCGCATCGAAATCGCCGCGTGTTCTGCGCTCGCTGCCAGCCGCTACCTACAGCTTCCGGCCCAGCAGCCACCGTGGACGGCGACCGGCCTGCGCCTGCACCGTGGGCAGCGTTATACCTTGCTCGCCGCTGGACTGATTCAATGGTCCGAGCGTCATCCCCATCTCCATGGCGGTGCGGGCTTTCATCTGTGGGCGCGTGTGAGTCCCGCTGGCCGCATCGTGAAT
>JANLSI010000809.1:0-5166 GCA_031362345.1 Pseudomonadota bacterium | reverse complement strand
CCGCTATTCGCCTCGAATGCGCGCACATCTGTCCTCGCTCTCCCACCGCCTCGCGACGATTCCCTAAGTCCGACAGGCTCCTAGCGGCATTTGTAACGCGCACGCTGATGGTTTCGCCGAATGCCATCAGCCGTTTCTGGCCAACATTATGCTCAACGGTGGACCCGACATGCGTCATCTACTGATGCGTAACCTCTACGGTGCGCTCGCTTGCAACGATCTGCTCGATATCCGGGTCGCTTCCCTGGATTTCTCGAGCGTGTCGCCGAAGATACTGAAGGCGCGCTCGCAGAGCTTGCGGGTGGCGGGTCCAGAGAGACTGCCGAGGAGGGTATCGAGCTCGGCCAGCAGGCGACTATCGTCGTCGGTATTGCGTCTACTGCGTCTGTGCTTGCGGTTAGCCTGTCAGCCGTTGACCGGCGCGAGCTGCTCCAAGATCGGCCGTGGCATGTCGTTCGGGTCGGCCTCGAAGCCGATGTCGACCACTAGCGCGCGCTCTCTATCCAACTCCAGCTTGGCGGCGGCCAACACCAGTTTGCGCACGGTCGCTCTAGTGGCTGGATGGTTCTGCGTGCGCGTTTCCTGAATCAATTCACCGACCGTTGCGCGCAGTTCGAAGATCGAGCTTTCGAGTTCCGAGGGTTCCGCCCGCGCGCGCTCGAAGACATCGGCGCCATTCGCTAGTTGCTGTTCGAGACGCGAGACGACCGGGCTGACCTGCGACTTTCCAAGCTGCGCGAGCAGGTCCCGTGACAGGTTGAGATAGCGTCCGAGCTCGTCGTGATCGTAGCGATACGCGATGGGCAGACGCTTGGCCACCAACTGCAAGGTCGCGATCACGAGTCGCGCCTGTTCCTGTGCCAGGCGATTATCCGCGTCGACCGCCGGTAGGATGATGTCGGACATGGCCTTGATCATGCTTTGAATCTGAAGGTCAGGGCGCACGTCCATTCAAGCCACCTCTTCCAGCATTTTGCGGATCAATTCCAGGTTGACGTAACCCAGTCCCATGATCCAATTGAGCAGCAGATCCTGATGGGTCTTGCCATTGCGGGTCGGGCGGTAACCGGTAGCCAGCACGATCACGGCGGCGCGAAAGGCGTGAAACAGATGGTAGTACTGCAAGGTCTTGCGGTTGAGGGTGAGACCCGACGCCTGTTCATAGGCGGCGTAGAACGCTTCGGTCGGCATCATGCCATTGGCAATCACGGTCACGCCGTCTTCGGCGCGATGGCTCAGATAGGGCAGCGTCACATAGGCGACGTCTTCGTGATAGTCGCCGAGATGCCCCAACTCCCAGTCTAGCCACGCCGAGATGCGTACATCGTGTTCGGTGTAGAGGAAGTTACCGGCGCGGTAGTCGCCGTGCAGCAGTGAAATCCGGTCGGCGACGGGCAGGTGGTCGCGCAGCCAACCGGCGGCCAGACGCAACAGCGGAATGTCGCGATTGCTGTCCTCCTCCCACACCCGTTCCCACCAGGCCAGATTCCAATCGATGGCTTGATGGCTGCCCGCGCGCGGCACGTCGAGCGAACTCAAGTCGGCATGGCGCCAATCCCAGCGATGCAGGGTCGCGAGATGTTCGACGAACTGCGGCGCGAGGCGCTGGCGAATCTCACGGCCGAAGTTGATGCCAAGGCCCGAGACATTGGCGAGGATGCCACTCGGTTTCACCACGCCCGCGGCGAAGCCGTAGACCATGGCGGGGTAGGGAAAGAAGCCGCCATGCTGGTCGAGCCAGTACACGCTCGGCACCGGCAGAATCTCGCCAACGGCTCTGATGATCTGATATTCGCGCAGTCGGCTGCTTTCGACGATCGACTCCGCCGGTTGCATGCGAATGACCATTGCGGTGCTGGTATGACCGACATCGGGCGCGTCCCATTCGAGCTCGAAGGCGACCTGCAGTTTGGATGCACCCCCCGACAACCAGCGCACGTCACGGATAGTGAAGGGCGTGGTCAGTCGGGTTTCCAGCAGCGCCGCCAGGCTGGCGCGCATGGCGTCCAGACTGACCGGCACATAGGCCGGGCCGGCGCGCCTTTCGAGCTTGCGTGTCAACACACGATCGATTTCCGCTTCGCACACGAAACGTTTGCGCAGACTCGCGATCCAGTCCGCCGAAGGGTGATTCTTATCGATGCTAATCACGCTGGTCGCCTCGTTTTGAATACGGCGGCCCGCTGGACCGCGCTGTTACAACACCGCACCGAGCTTGGCGCGCAGATCGTCCAGCAACGAATAGGAGATGCCGGTCAGCCAGGCGACCAGCACATCCTGATGGGTCTTGCCGTTGTGCGCGGCGCGGAAACCCGTGGCGAGACAGATGGCGACGATTTTGTAGGTACCGAAAATGTCATAGAAGCGCAGCACCTCGGGTATCACCGCCAGCCCTGAGGACTTTTCGTAGGCGGCGAAAAACGCCGCGCGCGGCAGCAAGCCGCCGACCAGAAAGGTCTCGCCGTCTTCGGCCAGATGGCCAAGCAGTTCCTTGGAGGCCCAGGCCAGGTCGCCG
Organism: Pseudomonadota bacterium; assembly: GCA_031362345.1. Lineage (GTDB taxonomy): Bacteria > Pseudomonadota > Gammaproteobacteria > JADJYF01. The sequence goes on along the minus strand of JANLSI010000809.1, from coordinate 2,651 downwards.
TGTCGGTCGCCGAGGTAGGCCATCTCCCAATCGAGCCAGGCGGAGATCTGGTGGTCGTGTTCGGTGAACAGGAAATTGCCGGTGCGATAGTCGCCATGCACTACCGATACATGATCGACTGGCGGCATGTTGGCACGCATCCAGGCCATGGCGAGGCGCATGAGCGGAACGTCCTCGTTGGCATCCTCCTCCCACACGCGTTCCCAATGATTGAGATCCCATGTCACCGCCTGGGTGCCTGGCGCAGGTTGGTCGAACGCGCTCAGGTCGGCGCCACGCCAATCGAAAGCGTGGATGCGGCCCAAGTGCGCGGCGAATTGTGAGCCGAGGGCCGGCCGCACCCCAGGCGGCATGAAGGTGCCGACACCGGTCACGCGGCTGTGGGAGGCGGTCGGTTTGGCCACGCCCTTGACGAAGCCGTAGATGATGGCCGGGTAAGGCAGGAATTCACCGTGTAGATCGACCCAATAGGCGATCGGTAAAGGGACCTGGCCGGCTAGCGCCTGGATGATCTGGAACTCGCGCAGGCGGCTGGTTTCGCAGATCGATTCGGAGGGCTCCATGCGCAACACCAGCGCGCTGTCGGTCGGCCCGACAGCGGGTTCGTGCCAGTGCAGCGTGAAGGCCATCTGGAGCTTGGACGCACCGCCCGACAGCCAGGCCGCATCGCTGACGCTGAAGTGGCCGATTGATGCGCTGCGCAGCAAGGCTTCGATGCCCGCAATGAGCGTGTCGAGACTCACCGGTGCGTAGGCAGGGCCTGCGCGCCGCGTCAGTTTGCGTGTCAGCACCCGATCGACTTCGGTCTCGCAAGGCAGCCGCTCGCGCAGCGCGCTGAGCCAGGCCGCGCTCGGGTGATTCTTATCGATGCGTGTCATGGGATGCATCCGCCGGGCGTGACTCAGTCATGGCCGAGCGGACCGGTGCCGAGCAAGCTTTCGATGGCGGGCAATGCGCTGCCGTCGCCCTCCCAACCCTGTATCGCGAGCCACGCACGTTCGCGCAGGAGTTGATCTTTGGCGTGGGCCGTGACCGCCGTGCCGATGGTCTTGCACTGCGCGCAATCCGGATCGGCATAGACGGCGGTCACTAGCGCGCCGATCTTTTCCCGCAACTCGAAGTTGGCCGCTTCCAGTTCCCGTGGCTCGGCGCGCGCCCGCGTCAGCACACTGCGGCCGACCTCAACCACGGCCGTCAGATCCCGCAGCGCCTGACTTGCGCCGCGCACTTCGTTGGCGGCTTCGCGCAAGGTCTCGGCCAGCACCAGGAAGCGCGACAACTCATCGCATTCGTAGCGATAGAGTAGCGGCAGGCGCTCTGCGAGCAGGCTCAGCATTCCTATCACCAGGCGCGCCTGCTCCTGAGCGAGCTTGTTGTGTGGGTCGACGGCAGGCAGCACCACGTCTGCCATGGCCTTGATGACGGTTTGTATCTGCAGCGCTGGGCGCAGTTCCATGGGCGCGGCCTAGTATGAGATAGCTGGCGCGTTCAATAGCGCAGGCGAATGGCATCGCGATGGCGCGTCAGATAGGCGCGGCTCAAGCCCATCTGTTGCACACCGTAGCCGACTTTACCGGCGTGATTGACACGCATCGAGGCCTGCATATAGGTATTCGACGGATAGGGCGCCCAATGGCAGCTGTTGACGGTCGAATAGGTAAACAGGGATTTCTTGCCGCGCACGTCGGTGACTTCCAGCTCACCGCCCATCGGTACGATCTTGCGATATTCCTGTATGCCGCGCGATTCGGTAATGCCATAGAGCTTGTCGTGCTCAAGCAGGTAGCCGCTGATGTGCGGGCCCATCTCGGCGGTCTGCGCAAGGTGATGGCCGGTGAACAAATGCAAGGTCAGATCGCGGCCGAAGCTCGCATGCCACCAGATCACGGGTGAATTGTCTCGTTCCGGACGCGGGCCCCAGCTGCGGTCACCGGTGTCGACGCAATCCACCCCATAGCGCTTGCCGCGCACCACCAGTTCGCCGGAGATGTGATAAGTCAACTCGTAGTGACCTGACCAGGAACTGTCCCAGGCCGGCCCATTGCGCTTGGCGGCGGTCGGATCCATGGCCGGGTCATTGATATCGTAGGGCTCGTGCAGGCCGACGTAATCGAGCGTGAAGCGCGTGTCGTCGATGCCTTCGTAACTCACCCGATAGCGTTTGAGCGGCTCGACCGCCTGGATGCTCAAGCCATTGGGCAGGGTGAAATCGAGCAGCGATTGCGGGCAAGGCAGGTGTTGCTGATTGTCGATGTAGAGCTGTTCGTCCCATGCATCGGTGATGCGATCCATGATGGTGATATCGCAGGCGCATACGCCGAGCATCGGGCGCGTCAGTACATAGATGATGCCGTTGATGTTGGCTTGCGGAACACTGAAAGGCAGCGCGATCGTTTCTACCCATTGCCAATGGGAGTCGGCCTTGAAATGAAACTCGCAGTCTTCGGGCTTGATCACGGCGTTCTCCTTGGCGGTCACGAGCGTCTGGTCAGTGGTTTGAGTCCGACGGCGCGTGCGGGCGTTGGGTCGGCGCGAAGTTCCGCTGTGCGGTGTGTCGACCGAGGGTCGCGACCGATGAGCCGGTGCACAGGACTCTAGGGACCCGCTCCGCGCATGGCAATAGACGTGTGCAGGGCGAGCGTATCCGTGGC
>JANLSI010000786.1:0-15684 GCA_031362345.1 Pseudomonadota bacterium | reverse complement strand
GGATGTCGAGCCCACCGATCAGTACGCGCGCCCCGCCGCGCATCGCCAGGATCGCTCCCTTGATGCCACCACGCACCGTACCGCTGACGACACCTAGCGGACCAAAGTTGCGGGTCTCGTCTCGCACTTGTTGCGCGAGCGTAACGGGTACGTTGATGGTGTCGACCGCGCCGCTCTTGATCAGCGCCACATCGCGTTCGGGTCCGGCGATCAGGCGTTCACCCGGCAAAATATGGGTGCTGTCGTAGGGTCGGCCGATGGTGGTCATCGACTCAGCTGTGGCCGGGCCGGCCAGCAGGCTGCTGGAAGTCACGGCCGCAATCGCGAGCATCGTGCGAAGGTTCATGAAGGGCTCCTTCTTATTTATCAGTGAGGCCGGAGTATGCGCCGGCGAAACGCCACGTTCCAGTATTTTCACCAACACCAGTAAGAGTTTAGTGCGACTGGCTCGCGGATAATCTGAGATAACGGCAGCAGCGTCCCGTGCTTGAGCGCCGCGACTCGCGGCGCGTTCAGCGCGGCGCTTGCTCGCCATACAGTGTCGGGGCTTTGCTCTGCGCGATTTTCTCGTCGATGCGCAGTTGATACGCATGACTGTACCAATGCTTGCGCGTCTGCCACCAGGTCTGAATGCCGGGGTAAGCCAGTAGATCGTTGACTGGCGCTTCAAGCGTGCCCCACGACTGCGCGTCGATGATGTCTTCGTTGTAGTAGTTGTACAGCGTGTCGAAAATGCGGAAGGCATTGCCCAGCGCGCTGGATAAACGCAGCCGTTCCACCGGTGCGAGACCCGGCAGGTCGTAGATGCCGCGTACCCAGATGTCAGCCAGTTGCTCGTTCTCGGCCAGCGCCATGAGAAAACCGCGAAAGTTCTCCGTCAGTTCGTGCACGGCAGTGACGCGCGCTTCACGGATCTGATGCTTAATCTGCACGCTCAGATAGCCGAGCGATACCACCACGCCGAGTGCGCCGAGCACATTGCCGACCGCGCCAACTCCTGACCAATCCATAGCGTGATCCTCTGATGTGCGAATGCCGCATCGTGGGGAATTCATTGCCCTGCCAACGATTACATTATGACCTCGCCAGGCTCACCGTCGAGTAGACTGTGCAACCCATCGCGTGCACCGAACCATGACGCAGGACGAGACCGCGCACGATCCACTCGAGATACCCTACGGCGAGTTATCCGAGCAAGCGTTGCGTGGGGTAGTCGAGGGCTTCGTGCTGCGCGAAGGCACCGACTACGGCGACATCCATCATTCGCTTGAGGACAAGATCCAGCAGGTGTTGCGCCAGCTGGAGCGCCACGAGGCGCGCATCGTTTTCGATGCTAATACCGAATCGGTTGATATCGTCGTCACCCGCCGCCTGCGGCGCCGGCCGGTAGCGGACTGAAGGCCGAGTCTACTGCAGTGTTTCGGGCGTGACCGAGAGATCCAAGGCCGGCGTGAACATGCTGCCGACGTCGATGGTATCGAAGCGATATTGCAGCCCGCAGAAATCGCAGCCTACTTCGATGTGGCCGCGCTCGACGATGATGTCGTCCAACTCCTCGCGACCCAGACCGAGCAGCATGGTCTGCACCCGTTCGCGCGAGCAGTGACAGCGGAAGTTCACCGTGCGTGGCTCGAAGCGCCGCACACGCTCCTGCCAGAACAGCCGACGCAGAAGGGTGTCGGCGTCCAGACTCAGCAGTTCTTCGCGCGTCACGGTGCTGCCGAGGTGGGCGATGCGATTGAAATCCTCGTCCAGGCCGATGCGATCTTCATCGCGTTCGCTGCCCAGATTGCCGGCACCGCTGACCGGCATACGTTGCAGCAGCAGGCCGGCCGCCATGTCGTCGTTGGCCGCCAGCACCAGGCGCGTATCGAGCTGTTCGGACTGCAGCATGTAATGTTCGAGTACGTCAGCGAGCGCTGGCAGTGGTTCGCCCTGATCGCCGTAGAGCGGCACGATACCTTGATAGGGCATCGTGCCGATGGGCCTGTCCCGAGCGTCGAGAGTGATCGCACAGCGTCCGCGGCGGGTGAGCAGATCGGGCAGACGTGCATCGTCGCCCACTGCAGCCACTACTTGGGCAGTGGCGCGAAAGCTCAGATCAGTATTGATTTCAGCGACCGCCAGTTTGAGCGGGCCATCACCATGCAATTGCAGGATGAGGGCGCCGTCGAACTTGATATTTGAGTGCATCAAGAGTCCCGCTGCCGCCATTTCGCCCAGCAGCTTACACACCGGCGCTGGATAGCTGCCGGTCACTTTGCGCCGCGACAGTACCTCTTGCCAGGCACCCTGCACGCGCACCAGCGCGCCACGTACCGGCAGCCCTTCGAACAGGAAACGATGGAGCAGACCGGATTGCACACATGACTCCGCAGCGTGAATAAATGAGCTGGGTGCGATTATTGATGCTGCTGCTGGATCGGTCCAGCGCCGGTGCCGCCGAGCGCGCCTCAACCACGGTGAAGCCGGCGCTGCTTAGTTCCCGCGCAGGCGCGACATGATCTGACTTGTCATTGAGTTAGATAGATCCGTCGGTTAGGGTGGCGACCATTCTTCCCGATTTCGCGAGGCTGCCCCATGGATGTTCCGATGATCGAACTCGAAGCGCGCACCGCCGACATCATGCGCCGCTTCAACCAGGCCTTTCTCGATCACGATCCGAGTCTGCTCGACGCGTTGATCGGCGCAGACTGCGAACTGGAAAACACCACGCCGGCGCCCGATGGCTCACGCCACGTTGGTCGCGATGCCTGTCTGGCGGTGTGGCGGGCTATCGCCGGTAATCGTGACGGCTGGTTCGAACCCGAACGCACCGTGGTGTGCGGCGAGCGCGCGATGCTTCAATGGCGCTACCGGTGGGGCGAGGGTGCGGCGCAATCAATACGTGGCGTCAACCTCATGCGGGTAAGCGACGGCCTGATCGTCGAAGCGCTGGGTTATGTGAAGGGCGCCTAGCTTGCTACGCTATCTGGGCCTGATTCCCGTCGGGACTGACGTATACAACTCGACCAAACCGTTCAAGGAGCTTGCCATGGGTATTGTTGTCCTCACTCGCGCAGGGTTGATCGCCGGCGCATTCGCGATTGCTTTTACTGCCCAGGCCGCCGATGAGGCGCCCCACAGCATGAGCGGTTGTCTGCATTCTGGCGCGACGCCCGGCAGCTATGAGCTGACCGATCTCGGCCTCGCCGACGGACCGAAGCGCGTGGCCATCAGCGCGTCCAGTGTCGATCTGGCGGGCCATGTCGGGCACAAGGTCGAGCTGACGGGCATCACAGTGAAGGGCGCCGACGCGGCGACCCACACCATGAGCATTTCGGGGTTGAAGCATCTCGCCGCCAGCTGTCCCTGAGGGACACCGCCGCAGCGCACGTGGCCGATCTTGCGTGCCGCGTTTGCGCAGCTGCCTGGGCGTCTTTGCCGAACAGGGGCCAAATGCCCATACTGGCCCTCGCCCTTCACTCCCGGTCCTCTTCAGCATGCTTAGTTTTTCCGTTCGCGGCCTGCGCGCCGCCTTGTCCATGGTGCGTCGCTTGAGGACTTCTGTCGCCGGCACACTCGCATTCACGCTGTTGTGCTGCGCGCTCGTGCCGCCCACGTCGCTGGCGGCCGAGGCGCCGCCGGTGGCCGAACTCGGCGCACCCGGCGCCGCACTGCTGGCGGATACCGCCGACCAACGATTGTTCGCGAGTCTGCCTGCCAGCGATCAGCTTGCAGTCATCGACGGCAGCAGTCTGGCCGTCACCAGGCGTATTGCGTTGCGTGGCCAACCACGTGGTCTCGCACTGCGTACCGCGACCGGCGAGTTACTGGTCGCGCTCGCCGCCGGCCACGGCTTCGCCGTCATCGATTCGACCTCGCTGGCGGTCACCCGCTACGAATTTGTGCTGCCGGCGGGTGTGCGCGGTTTTGATCAAGTGGCGGACATGGGCCAGGGTCGCGTGTTGCTTTACAGCGCTGAGGCGCCAGCGCAATTCGCGGTATTCGATGGCGCCGCACCGCGCACCCTGCAATGGACTGCAACGACGGTCCCCCATCAGGCATTGCGTCTGGAATTCGACCGTGCGCGCCAGCGTCTGTATACGACCAGTGGCAGTCGTTTCGTGGCCCTCGATTTTGTTGTGCCGAGCGCACCGGTGTTGGTCGCGGACAGCGCACAGCTCAGCGATGGTAGCCCGCTCGCCGCGCGCGGTCTTGAGGAACTGCGTTTTGATGCGGGCAGCCAACGGGTGGTGAGTGGCGATGGCTTGGTGTTCGACCCGGTCACGTTGGTACCGTGGCGGGATTTGAAGGGTGGCCACCACAGCGTGTTGAGTGCTGACGGACACTATTTGTTCAGCAACGCTGACGATGGCCGGCTGCAGCGTCTCGGCCTGCGCGATGCGGCCGACGATCGCGTGGCGTCGCTGAGCTGCGCCGAGACCGAGGTCACCAGCCTCGTGGTGCTGGCCGATGGCGCGAGTGCCGCAGCGCTGGCCGGCGCGCAGGTCTGCAGCACCTTAAGCCGCGCCCAGCGTCGTACGATGCGGGCCGCCGTCGTCGCTCCGACCGTGCCCTCGCCACTGGATCTCTTCCCCAGTCACCGCAATGCGAAATGGACCTTTAAGCGAAAAAGTGACGGCTCGATCGAAACCAATACCATGGTTGGATCGACTACCGTCGATAAGCATCGCGTGTGGAAAATTCTTTATGCGGACCAGACTTACAGTTTCCGTAAGGTGACCGTCGGCGAGGCCAGCGAAGTACGCTCGGTGTTTCCAGTTGATCAACAGACCGCAACTTCAGTGCCGCCCAATCTGCTGGTCAAGAGCACCGATCAGATAGGCAAATCCTACGTGCAGACCGGTTATGTCATCGCCCAGCAGGGCAGCGCCGCGCCGAAGAAAATCACGTATCGCGAGACGCGCAAGATAGTCGGCTTCAGTAACGTCAAGCTTGCCTTTGGGACCTTTCGCGCGCTGCGCATCGATTACACCATCGTGCAGACCTACAAGGGCGAGACCCGCACCAGCGATGGCACCGGGTGGATGGTGCCGGGCATGGGCGAAGTGCAGATCGGCGCCAAGGGCAAACCCAGCACGGTATTGACCGACGTCAAGCTCGATCCGGACAAGGACGGCATCAACGCCAAGACCGATAACTGCCTGCTGGTGAAAAACGCCGATCAGCTCGATACCGACCATGATAAGAGCGGTAACAGCTGTGACAAAGACGACGACGGTGACGGCGTCGCCGACGCTGTCGATAATTGCCCATTGATCAAAGGCACCGGCGCCAGTTGCCCGACGCTCTGAGACGATGACGAGTGGTCATACGCTAGGAGGTTTCCCATGCTAGTCAAAGACAAGATTGCCGTTATCACCGGCGCCGCGAGCGGCATCGGTGCCGCGCTGGCGCGACGCTTTCATGCCGAAGGCGCCAAGGCCATCGCCATTGCCGATGTGCAAGTCGATGCGCTAAACGAGGTCGCGAAAGCCATCGGGGCACTCGCCGTGCCGTGCAATGTTGCGCGCGAAAGTGAGGTGCAGAATCTGGTGGCGCGGGTCGAAGCTGAACTCGGACCGATCGATATTTTCTGCTCCAATGCCGGGATTGCACGGCTCGGTGACGAAGACGCACCCAACGAAGAGTGGCAGCTGAACTGGGACATCCATGTCATGGCCCATGTTTATGCGGTGCGCGCCGTGGCGCCGAAGATGGTTGCACGGGGCGGCGGCTACTTGATTCACACCGCATCGGCGGCGGGACTCTTGAGTCACATCCAGTCGGCCACCTATGCCACCACCAAGCACGCGGCGGTGGCCTTCGCCGAATGGGTCGCAATCAAGTATCGCGATCAGGGCATCCGGGTGTCGGTGTTGGCGCCGCAGGCGGTACGCACACCCATGACCGATCGCCCCGACGGCGCGTCGGTTGCGAGTGTCGATGGCATGATCGAACCGGAGCAACTCGCCGATTGCGTGATCGAGACCATGGCGAAAGAGGAATTCCTGATGCTGCCTCACCCGATAGTGCGTGAATACATGCAGCGCAAAGTCGGCGATATCGATCGCTGGCTGGAAGGCATGAACCGCTGGCGGTCGAAGAAGGGGCCGGCGCAGCTCGGATCGTAACCTCTTCCGTTTACTGTGGCTTTATGGCCTCCAGCGCCTGCCAGTCGGGAATCGACTGGTAATTTACCCCTGCCGCCAGAATCTTTGGCGTCTCGCCCGGTGGCAAGAGCCGGATGGTGTTCAAAATGACCTGGGTCGCGCCGGCATCGAAATGCTGCTGCACACGATCCCGGATCTGCGCTTCGCTGCCATAGGCGACCAGCGCATCGATCAATCGATCGCTGCCGCCATGTTCCAGATCCTTTTCCGTGTAACCCAGCCGCAGCCAGTTCTTGTAGTGATTGGGCGTGATGAAATAAAACTCCAGCGCCTTGCGCGCCGCAGCGCGGGCAGCCTTGACGTCGGTGGTCCAGATCACGTGTTGGGCGGTGCACAGCCATTTGTCCGGGCCGATGATTTCGCGTGTGCGACGGGTGTGTTCCGGCGGTGAGTTGAAGGGATGGGCACCGTGGGTGCGTTCGCCTGCCAGCGCGATCATCTTCCAGCCCAGCGCACCTATCACCAGCGGCGGATCTTCGCCGCGCAGATGGGGACGGGCGCGCTCCATGGCATCGAGATAATTGCGCATGGTGGTGAGCGGCTTGCCATAGGCATGGCCATGGGCGTCGCTCACGATCGACTCGTGGGACACGCCCAGCCCCATCACGAAACGATCGCCATAGAAAGAACGCAGACTGCGGCCGCTTTGCACGCAGGTCATGGGGTCGCGTCCGTAGATATTGGCAATGCCGCTGGCGATCGTAATCTTCTTGGTGTGGCTCAGCAGGAAACCGCCGAGCGTAAAGCTTTCGTAGTAATAGACCTCGGGATACCAGATCGACTGATAGCCCAAGGCTTCGATATGTTGCGCAGCCTGCGCGAGTTCGGGTCCGGAAAAATTATCCGGATACAAAAATACGCCAACGCTGTTGTTCGTGATCGACATGTCAGAATCTCCCCATTGTCATGTCGGCGCGTGGTGGCACGCGCCATGGGCAATCATGGACGCGACGCGTACAGCGCTTGTTCGTAGCCGATCAGGGTGCCGAGCACTTGCGGATCGTTGGCCGGCAGCAACTGCATCATCAACACCGCCGTCAGTTGCCGGGTCGGGTCTATCCAGAAAAAAGTATTGTGTACGCCGGCCCACGCCAGGCTGTTGGCAGCGCGGCAGCCGGGGATGTCTTCGGTGTTGATCACGAACGACAGGCCCCAGCGTGTGATCTGTCCGGGGAAGATATCGGCCGACAAGGCCAGCGCCGGGTTGTCGCTCACGAAGGGTGGCACGGCGATGTCGCCGATGGCGTTTTGGCCCATGAGCGCGACCGTTGCGGGCTGCAAGATGCGCGTGCCGTCGAGGCTGCCGCCGCCGAGGATCATGCGCGTGAAACGCAGATAGTCCTGGCCGGTGGAATACAGACCGCCGCCGCCCATGTGGAAATCACCATCGGACGGAAACTCGAAGTCCGTCGGCGACAGCACGCCGTCGGGCGTGCGCGCCGCCGCTTGTACCAGCCGCGCCTGCATATCCGGACGCAGGACGAAGCGGGTGTCGTGCATGGCTAACGGCGCGAGGAAGTACTGGTCGAGATAAGTGTCGAGCTTCAGGCCGCTGACGATTTCGACGATGCGCCCCGCCCAGTCGATACCGATACCGTATTCCCACCGCTCGCCCGGGTCGAACACCAGCGGCGCCTTCAGCGCATCGAACTTGCAGGTCGTGATCGAGGGCAGCTGGTGATACTGCAGGTAGTTGGCGACCTGGGTATTAAACAGGTCGTAGGAGTAGCCCGAGGTATGGGTGAGCAGATGACGCAGGGTGACGTCGCGTTTCGGTGCGCGGGTCTGCGGTTTGCCGCTCCCGTCGAAGCCGGTCAAGACCTGCGCCTGGCCGATTTCCGGCGCGATTTCCTTCATCGGTTGATCGAGCGCGATACGACCCTCTTCGACCAGCTTCATGGCCGCGGCTGCGGTAATGGCCTTGGTCATGGAGGCGATGCGGAACACGCTGTCGAGCGCCATCGGCGTGCTGTCGGTCGGACCACGCTGGCCAAAGGCGCCGCTATAGATAATGCCCTTAGCGTTAGCGGCGAGGGCGACCACGCCCGGTACCGCGCCACTCGCGACGGCCTTGGCAAGATGCTGGTCAAGTTGCGTACTCAAAATGATTTCTCCCGTAAGCGGGCCCAAGAGCGAGCCTCGGCGGATTATACGGCCGGCCTTTCGATTGTCAGGTGTCGCGCGTCGTACTGACCGTCCGCTCATTGGTGTAGGGCGGGTGGCGATTGACAGACGCGCCGTCGCGCCACCCATAATCCGCCACGCTCACCGTCATTCGAGGAAAGACCATGTCCGCCACTGCCCCTCGCCGCAAGATGTTGTCCGGCATCAAGGTGCTCGACTTCACTCAGTATCTGGCCGGGCCCGCCGCGACGCGTTTGTTGACCGAGTTCGGCGCCGAGGTGCTCAAGATTGAGCGCACACCGGATGGCGATCACGGCCGCCGCATTCATTTCGTCGCCCCCGGCGTGAGCGCGTTTTTTCTCGCTGCGTGTGCCGGTAAGAAATCGCTGGCAGTGAATTTCGCCAGCGCCGAAGGGCGCGCCATCGTGCACGATCTGGTGCGTCAAGCCGACGTTGTGATCGAAAACTACAGCCCCGGCGTGATGGCCAAGTACGGCTTCGACTATGCGTCCTTGCAGGCCATCAATCCCAACATCGTGATGTGTTCTATCTCGGGCTTTGGCCAGCAAGGTCCCTACGCCAACTTCACCAGCTTCGACATCATCGCCCAGGCCCAGAGCGGCGTGATGTCCATGACCGGCGACCCCGATGGCCCGCCGCAATACGTCGGCAATTATTTTGGTGACCCCAATGCCGGCGTGCACGCCGCCTTCGCCATCGCCGCCGCGCTCTATCACCGCGCGCTGCACGGCGAAGGCCAGTACATCGACATCTCGCAACTCGAAGCGCTGGTGTACATGGACTACGTCAACATTCCGCTCGCCATGATGAGTGAGGGCCGCATCAGTCCGATGCGCTTCGGCGGCGATTTCTGGTCGATCTGTCCCTATGGCACCTATCGTTCCAAGCAGGGCTATGTGGTGCTGGCGGTACTCGAGCCACAGTGGCCGGCGCTGGTCAAAGCCATGGGCCGGCCCGATCTCGAGACCGACGAACGCTATGCGACCCAGGTCGCGCGTTGCGCACGGCGACCTGAAGTGCGCGCTATCGTCGAGGCCTGGCTGCAGAGTTTTGACAGCGATGCAGCGGCGCTCAGCGTTTTGGCCGAAGCGCGCGTGCCGTCGGCGCCGATCCTCGACATTGTGGATGTGCCCAAGCACCCGCAGCATGCCTCCCGCGCGCTGTTCCAGGATCTACCCCACCCGCAACTCGGTACCACACAAGTTGCGCGTTCGCCGTTTAAGCTCTCGACGCTGGAGATTTCTATTCCGTTTCGCGCGCCCTATCTCGGCGAGCATAACGAAGAGATTCTCTTACAGCAGTTGGGCTATACGGCGGAGCGAGTCGCAGCGCTCTACGCGAGTGGTGCGCTGGGGCAGGACCAGCAGGTCGAGCGCTTGCGGGCGGCGGGCAAGTTGTGATCACCCTCACCGGTAATGGTTGGTCCCTGCTTGGGCCAGGCCAGCACACGCTGGAACGCGCTCTCCACAATTACGCACAGACCGTGCTGTGACCGCCGCGCGACGCGCCCGTAACGAGCGACGCGCCGCTGCGCGTCATGCTGCTGATGCCGACCGCCCCGCCGTCGCGCTCGACCCCGCCATTGCTGCGCGGCGCGCGATAACGGGTCTGCTGCTGCGTGGCATGGTGCTGGTGATCCTGACGTCTACTGGTTTGTTGCTGGCCTACGCGGCCTACAGCATGTCGTCCTACACCCAGGCCTCGTTGCCGATGCTGAGTCGCGCGATCATCGCCCACGGTGTGCTCGCCAGTGTCTACGCCTGGAATGTGCGTACCGCTACGCGCTATGTCCCGCTTGCGATCACCAGCCTGGCGGGTGCGGCGCTGCTGGTCTACCTGTGGCAGGTCGCAGTGTGAGCGGCCGGCAGCGGGGCGAGACCCAGTCGGACCCACAGCGGAGAAGTATTCCGCCACTGCCAGGGTCTACCCCACCGCACCACTCGCCGCCTCGATCATCGCGCGGATCCGCGACGGTGATAGCGGGCTAGCCATGACCTTCACACCGAGCGGTCGCAAGGCGTCTTCGACCGCGCCCATCAGGACCGTCGACGTGGCGATGCAGCCATCTTCGCCACCGCCCTTAGCGCCGACCTTGGTGCTGGCCGAGGGCGTCGTCAAATGATGAATCTCGATCGGCGGTGCGGCCCAGATGGTCGGCATGCCGTATTCTTTCAAGGTGCTGGCGCGCGGGCGGCCGTGCTCGTCGTAGTCCAACATTTCATAGAGCGTGCCGCCGAGTTGTTGCACCACGCCGCCTTTGATCTGGCCGGCCAGCACTAAGGGATTCAGCACTACGCCGTGGTCGGCCACCATCCAGATTTTCAACACTTCAACGCGACCGGTCTCGATGTCCACTTCCACTAGCGCGCCGGCCGCACCGTTGGCGTGAGCCGGGTAGACCTGGATACGGCCGAGCGCGTCGGGTTGCCAGTTGACCTGCGGATGACGATAGGTGCCGAGCACTTCCAGCAAGGGCGCATCGGCGCCGACCAAGACCACGTCCGAGCCGGGTTGCACGTAACAGGCATAAGCGAGTTCGGCGAAGCTCAAGGTCTTGTCCGAGTGCGCGTCGCGAAACACGCCGTCGGCAAGGCTGATAGCGGCGCGCTCGACACCCATCACAGTGGCTGCGCCGATCATCATGCGCGCGCGCAGTTTGTCCGCCGCGTCGACGATCGCGCCGACCGCATACATCGCGCCACGACTGGAAAAAGTACCCGAGCCCCACGGTGAGGCGGTGGTGTCGCCCCAGGCGATGGTGATGTCGTGCAAGGGCGCACCCAGAGCGTCAGCCACCACCTGGGCATAGGACGTCTCGATGCCTTGGCCGATGTTCTGCATGCCGGTCATGACCCGCACGCTGCCATCGGACTGGACGCGTATTGAGACCGACTCATAGTTCTGGAACATGCTGCCCGGAAAAGCGAAGCCCGCCGGTTCGATATAGGGCACCAGCGCGACGCCGAGATGGCGTCCGGTGGTGAGTGCTTGCGCCTGTTCGGCGCGCAGTAACGGGATGTTCATCACTTCCGCGAGTGTCGCCAAGGCCTCGCGTATCGAACCCGGTTCGATGATCGGCCCGGTCACGACTTGATGGGGATAGCTGGTCAGCAGATTGCGCATGCGGATCTCAAGCGGATCGATCTCAAGCCGCTCGGCGGCCTGATCGAGTACACGCTCCATGAGCATATTGGCGAGATCCTTGCCGTAGCCGCGATAGGCGGAATAGGGGCCCTTGTTGGTCACCACGCAGCGCACATGGCTGCGATAGTTGCTGACTTGATAGGGGCCGGGGGCGTAGTTGCTGCCGTTCAAGGGCATGCCTAAGCCCGAGGCGCGCTCGGCGCCGTCGACACCCATATCGGCCAGAATGTCGGTCTCCAGCGCGAGCAAGCTGCCATTGCGGTTGAAGGCTGCGCGCGAGCGGGTTTGATAGTCGCGCGCGGCGGGGCCGGCGTGCATCCAGTCGCAACGGGATTCGAACCACATCACCGCGCGGCCGAGCAGGATCGACGCCAGCACCGGCAGATATTCGCAATCGACCGACAGCTTGGCGCCGAAGCCGCCACCGACGTCATCGGCCAGCACCTGAATGCGCGTCTCGGGCAGGCCGAAGACCTGCGCCATCATCATGCGCATCTGGTGCGGTATCTGGGTCGATGAGCGCACCACCAGGCTTTCGTCGGCGGGATCGTAGTTGGCGAGGGTGACGCGGGTTTCCATCGGCATGGCGCCGAAGCGGTGCGAGGCGATGTTCTCATCGATAACGAGATCGGCGCTCGCGAACGCCGCATCGACATCGCCATGGTTGAAGCGCGTTTCGATTTGCAGATTGGTTTGCCACTCGGGGTAGATCAGCGCTGGGCTATCTGCACTGGCGGCCGCCGCCCGTTCGGCATCGACATTGACCGGTAGATCTTCGTATTCCACCGTCACCGCGCGCGCCGCATCTTCGGCTTGATAGGCATTGTCAGCCACCACCAGCGCCAGTGGTTCGCCGTAGAAGATCACTTTATCCACCGCCATCGCATAGCGACGCGGCAGGTTGAGGCTGATGATGTCGATGGTCGGGACGATGGGATTCCAGTGGGATTGCGCCTCGGCGCCGGTCATGACTAGATGCACGCCGGGCATGTCCTTGGCGCGCGCGGTATCGATGTGCTTGATGCGCGCATGGGCGCGCTCGGCCCGCACTGCCACCGCATGCAAGCTGTGGCTGTCGGCATAGTTGTCGCAAAAGCGGCCGCGGCCGGCGACCAGACGCTTATCCTCGCGGCGCGCAACCGCTTGACCGATCCAGGATTCACCGGCGGCGAGCGGCAGGGTCTGTCGCGCATAGGGTGCCGCGCGGCCAGCGGCGACTTTCACCGCCTGAATAATGTTGAGATAGCCGGTGCAGCGACAGAGGTTGCCGGTCAGGGCGTGACGGATGTCATCGTCGCTGAACTCAGCGTCACCACGCTCGTTTAGAAATGCGCGGGCGCTCATTATCATGCCGGCCGTGCAATAGCCGCATTGGATGGCGTGGCAGCCGACGAACGCCTGCTGCAAGCCGGATAATTCGCGACCCGGACTCAAGGCCTCGACGGTGGTGACGTGGCCACCATCGGCGCCGACCGCCAGCACCAGACAGGATTTTACCGTACGGCCATTCAAGTCCACCGTGCAGGCACCGCAGGCGCCTTCCTCACAACCGATGCGCGTGCTCTTGACGGCGGCGTTGTCGCGCAGGAAATCGACCAGTAACAGGCGGGGTTCAACGCGCGCCGCGATCGAGCGGCCGTTGACTTCGATGACGACGCTTACGAGTGGCTGGTCGCTCATGGGCGCGCCTCGTTTTGTGCCAGGGCGCGACGCACCAGCGTCACTGCCAGCCCGAGTTTGTATTCGTCCGAGCCGTGGTGATCGACCACCGGCGCATGGCGGCCGCGCACCAGGTTCTGATGCAGGGCATGCACGATGTCGGCGCCGTCGCCAGCCATGATGGCAGCCTCCACTTCCGGTAGCCGCACCGGCATCGGATCGATGCCGCCGATAGCGACGCGCGCCTGTTGCAGGCCGCGCACCACGCAGACATTGACCAGGGCCAGATCCTGCGGCTGGCGCGAGAACTCGATATAGCATCCTCTCGCGCCCGGCTGGCGCTTGAGCTCGATACTGATGGCCAGCCGGCCGTTCAGTGCGTGACTGCGAAAGCCGGTAAAGAAATCGCTGAGTGCGATGCGATCGATAAATTCGCCGTCGTTGGGCGCGACGGCGGTCACCACCGCATCGCTGGCCAGCAGGGCGACGGGCATATTGGCGCGGGGGTCGGCCCAGCACACATTGCCGAGGACGGTACCGAGGTTGCGCACCTGCACGTCACCCAGCGCCAGCGCGGCCTCGCGCAGCCACGGCATCTCGACGGCAATCAAGGCATGTTCAGCCAGTGCGCGATGGGTGACACGGGCGCCGATGGTGATGTGCGTGTCGGTGACCGTAACCTCGTCGCTCAGTTCGGCGACACCCGCCAGATCGACCACTGCCTGCGGCGTGGCGGTGCGCAGGCGCATGGCCTGGATCAGACTCTGGCCACCGGCTAGCGGCACCGCGCCCGTCGCCAGCGCACGCAGCGCATCGGCCAGGGTCGCGGGCCGTGTGTAGGTGAAAGCACTCGGTCGCATGATCCTCGTTCTCCCTTCGAAGTGGCGGTCGCGGCTTATTGAATCATCCCGTGTAGGAGCACACCACTGTCAGTGGATTTCGTTTGTGCGTGACTTAAGGTGCACTCGGTGCCGGCATGCCTATGTTATGGTCGAGTCTGCCCTTCGATTAATCGATAGCCGCGCGGTCGTTGGCCAGCGGCGGAGAGTGAGTCGTCATGCAAGACAACACCCCTATCCTGGTCGGTGCCGGCCAGTATGTCGGTCGCGACATGAGCCGTGTCGAGGCACTCAAGTCACCGGTCGATATCGCCGCGATCGCGGCGCAGCATGCGCTGGACGATGCGCAGGCTGAACGCGGGCTCGCCGCCGAAGTCGACATGCTGGTGGTGATCCGCATGTTCGAACACTCCGTCGAAGATCGCTCGATGTGGGCCAATCCCTTCGGCTCGACGAATAACGTGCCGTGGTCGGTGGCCAAGCGCTTGGGCGCGACGCCACGTCATGCGATCTATGCCGAAGTCGGTGGCCAATCACCCCAGCGGCTGGTCAATCAGATGGCCGAGCGCATTCATGCCGGCGAACTGCGCATGGCGCTGCTGAGCGGTGCCGAGGCTATCGCCACCATTCGCGAGGCGACACGGCGTGGTTTCGAACTCGATTGGAATGAAGAGGCCAGCGGTGACTATGAAGATCGCTGGCCGGGTGCGACTTTCGTCGTGCCCTATGAGCGGCGCCATGGCGTGGTGTGGCCTATCCATGTTTACGCGATGTTCGAACAGGTGCGACGCCATGCACGCGGGCTCTCGACCGCCGCCTGTCGGCGCGATGTCGCGCGACTCTTCGCCCATTTCAGCGCGACTGCCGCCGAACATCCCTATGCACAGTTTCCGACTGTCTACGACGAGGATTTCCTCGCCACGGTCTCAGCGCAGAATTATCTGCTGTGCGAGCCCTATACCAAGTGGATGGTGGCGCAGGACGCAGTCAACCAGGGCGCTGCGGTGTTGATGACGTCGGTCGGTGCAGCGCGCGAGCTCGGCATTGCCGAAGCGCGCTGGGTGTATTTGCATGGCTACGCCGATGTCGACGACCAAACCGTTTTGCATCGCTCCGATCTGTCGGCATCCCATGCTCAGAATCTTGCCGTGCGCGGCGCGCTCGCGGCCGCCGAAGTCGGCATAGCCGAGATCAAATACCTCGATTTCTATAGCTGCTTTCCGATCGCGGTGTCGTCCATCGCCGAGCCGCTCGGCTTGCCCACCGATGGTTCCCGCACGCTGACCCTGACCGGCGGACTGCCGTTCTTCGGCGGCGCCGGTAACAACTACAGCATGCATGCCATCGCGACTGTCATCGAAAAACTGCGCGCCGATCGCGACGCCCGTGGCTTGGTGGTCGCTAACGGTGGTTTCCTTTCCAAGCACTCAGCAGCGGTCTACAGCGGCCGCGCGCCGGCCAGCTGGCAGCCGTGTTCGTCCCGCGCTGCCCAGGCCGAGGCCAAGACCCCGACTGGTATCCGCATCGACGAGACCGCCCACGGCGCGGCGCGTATCGAGAGCTATGCCGCTATCGTCAACAAGGGCACACCGGCCGATGGCTTTGTTGTCGCGCGTATGGTCGCTGACGACGCGCGTGTGATGGCACGCATGGTCAAGGGCGACAGCGCGACGCTCGCCGCGCTGTTCGAGGAGAACGTCATTGGCCGAGCGATCACGGTCAGCCTGGACGGTGATCGGCAC